>JAIULZ010000137.1 GCA_022565805.1 Balneolales bacterium | reverse complement strand
ATTACAATCATAAATCTTCAAGCTGGTAAATCTTAGTTTATAAATCGAACTCAGGCTTATATGTTAATCAGCATTAAGTTTTCGTGGCCTATCATCGGTCACCGGTCATTTTTACCCACAGAAATAGCAAACCACGCCCCAATCCCCCGCTCTCTTTAGCCAAAAAGTTCTTATCGAGCCATGTTTGCATCTAATCCAACAAACGAAGCAATGTAAATTTTACTTTTAGGCTGAAATCAATTAATATTAATCAGTTTGACTTTACGCAAATGGGGTTTTAAGATTTTTGGCGGCATTTACTTAAGCTGCATTATTCATAAACAATGGTTGATTAATTAAATGTGTCGCTTTGACCTACCGTTAGATAGATCATAAATAAAGTATAAAGTTTTATTCCACGCAGTTAAATTTGGTGAATAAAGCAGGTTAAGAACGAAAAGTAGAATTTATGCTTCGAAAGCGTTCAAATAAGATAAAAGATGAATCTGAATGGAATATTAAAGCAATTCTGCTGGAATCATGCTTTATTCTGCTTGCCGTATTGCTGGCACTCTTACTAAACGAATGGAATAACGAGCGCAATAATCAAAAGCTGATAGATAAGATTCTGGAGAGCGCACAGCAGGAAATTGCTGAGAATCTGGAAATAATTAATCAAACGGTGGAGTATCGCGGTCAATTATTGCGTGAAATCCGTTCCGGCACGAGAGTAATTCAGCGAATAGAAAACTTTTCGGATTTAGCAGACTTTGAATTTACCGATAAACAGGCTTTGAGCCGTTTTCTGGATAAGATATTTATTGAGGAGGGCGCGCTGGATCTGATTGGAAACGAGCTTTACCCAGCTCCCGATGGAGGCTACTTGATGTCTTTTTATGGTGCCGCAATAAAGATAAACATGGATGGAAAAGACCTTGTTGCCTATGGTCCGGGCAATATACAGCTGCGCACCGCCAATCTGAGTGATGTGGTCTGGACAACAGCCAACGCTTCCAATGCCCTCATCAAAATGGATTTCGAAACTTTAACCCTGCTCGCAGATATCTATTCAACCCAGAAAACCTACCACGAAATAAGTCAGCAGGCGCTCAATCTGCTCTACTCGCAAATTAGCGTAACTTCGGCCATGGAAGATATGTACTGGCTGGAAAACGAGCTACAAAGTAAATACACGGCATTTTTAAGCAGAAAACAGCAATAAATTATTTTATTCATCACTTAGTGCGGGTATAAAGAGCAGAAGCATGCTTTGTATGGCCACTGCGCTAACTTAACGTCCACAAAAAGAGCGAGTACCAGAAAACAGAGTTGAGCGATCACGGATAAGCGTTCAGAAATAATGATGAATCAACACAAGTAAAAGCATCCGATTTCGGTACCTGAGCGGAGTCGTAGGTGAGCGGGAGATGGCGAGACCGTTGTAGCTTGTTAATTTGCAGGAGAAAAATGACCAAAAACCGAAGACGGAGGATGAAATAAAGTTTGATTTCTACGATTTTGACGAAGCTGCGCTACATTCAAAAAAGAATTCACCCATCTTCATTAGGGCTAATGAAAAAGACTCGCGCAGGGAATTCGATACAGGGGAAATCAGTTTCTGTAAAGTAAAGGCATTAAGAGAAAAGCTTTTCAGCAATTCATTAAAGTTATGTATCAATACACAGATTTATCTAAAACAGACTGAACTATGAAAGCCATTTGGAAAGATACAGTAATCGCAGAAAGCAATAAAACCATTGTAGTTGAGGGAAATCACTACTTTCCACCAGACAGCATAAAGCAGGAATTTTTTAAAGAAAGTGATACGCAAACCAGCTGCCCGTGGAAAGGCAAAGCCAGCTATAAAACCATTTTGATTAATGGTCAGGCAAACAAAGACGCCGCATGGTACTATTCTGACCCTAAAGAAAAGGCAGAATCTATAAAAAATTATGTGGCTTTCTGGAATGGCGTTAAAATAGTAGAATTGCCGAATCTGGCCGAGCAGTTTAAGGCGACCAGGAAATATAGCGAAGATCTGTGCGCCCCATTAGAAATTGAAGACTATGTAGTGCAGCCTTCTAACAATGTATCGCCGCCAAGATGGCATCTCGCACACACCACCTGGTTTTTCGAGTACTTTATTTTAAAAGAACATCAGCGGGGATATGAGGAGTATAACGAGCAGTACAACTTTCTGTTTAATAGCTACTATAACTTTAAGGGCGATATGGTAGCCCGGGTTTCCCGTGGATTTATGACTCGACCAACCGTTAAGCAGGTTTATGAATACCGGACTGCGATAACCGAAAAAATTGCTCAGCTGCTGGCAGAAAACCCTTCTGAAGAAATCTTAAAACTCGTTGAAATTGGAATTAACCACGAACAACAGCATCAGGAGCTGCTGGCTTACGACATCAAATATATATTGGGTACGCAGCCAACTTTTCCAAAATTCGAAAATCGGTTTCCTTCCATCACAGAGACACAGTCTGAGCAATGGATAGACATTACAGAAGGCGTATATGAAATCGGTTTTGACAAGAAAGGCTTCTGTTTCGATAATGAAAAACCCCGGCACAAAGTCTATCTCGAGGCCTTTTCTATTTGTAATAAACTGGTTACCAACGGAGAGTTTGCAGCATTTATAGAAGATAAAGGCTATAAAACCCACCATCTATGGCATTCGGAAGCCTGGGAGTACGTAAACACACATCAGCTGGATGCGCCCCTGTACTGGCATTTCAAGAACGGCAAATGGCACACCTATACGTTTAACGGCCTGCAGAAAATAGATCCGGATGCTCCGGTTATGCATCTTTCTTTTTATGAAGCTGCGGCCTTCGCCGAGTGGAAAGGGTTACGGTTGCCCACCGAAGCCGAATGGGAAGTGGCATCACCGCATTTTAAATGGGGAAAGCTGTGGGAGTGGACCAACTCTGCCTATCTGCCCTATCCGGGATTTAAAAAGGAAGCCGGGGCGCTGGGCGAATACAACGGTAAGTTTATGCTCAATCAAATGGTGCTTAAAGGAGCATCTTTTGCTACACCCGAAAACCATGAACGCCCTACGTACCGCAACTTTTTTGATGCATCATCACGCTGGATTTTTTCTGGCGTACGATTAGCAAAAAAACAATGATATAGTAAAAGATGGAAGAATTCTTAGTGCACGTTAAAAGGGGGCTCAGCCAAAACCCAAAGAAATTGTCTTCACGGTATTTTTATGACACACAGGGTGATGCGCTTTATCAGCAGATTATGCAGCTCAAAGAGTATTATCTGCCGGCCTGCGAAATGCAGATTATTAAAAGTCGAAGCTCAGAAATAGCCCGCCGCATTGCGGCTATTCACCCTCATCTGCAGGTTATAGAACTGGGAGCCGGAGACGGCAGCAAAACCCGATATATGATGTATCATTTTCATCCATTTTTTGATCAGCTGGAATATATCGCGATGGATATTTCTGCCAACGTGCTGGAAATAAACAGGAAAGAGATTTTAGAACAAACGCCGGAACTGAACTACCAAAACGTAGCGGGCAACTACTTCGAAACGTACCCCAAGCTGAAGCGCGGGGATGCAGGCAGACTCGTTTTATTCTTGGGCGCCAATATTGGCAACTACCTGAAACAAGACGCCATAGACTTCTTTGACTTTATAAAATCTGGTCTGCAAATTAACGACTACTTGCTGGTTGCATTTGATCTGGTGAAACATCCGCGCAAAATTTTAAAAGCATACGACGATAGTAAGGGCGCGACCAAGGCGTTTAACCTCAATCTTCTGGAACGCATTAACCGCGAGCTTGGGGGCAACTTTAAGCTCGATGATTTCGATCACTTCCCCTTCTACAATCCACAAAACGGCATCACAACAAGCAACATCATAAGCCTGAAGGAGCAGGAAGTGAAACTATCTGATGGCTCCGTTTTCCATTTTGATGCTTACGAGGCTATACATACCGAAGTCTCCAAAAAGTTCTTCCGGCAAGACATAGAAGATATCGCCAGTAAAAGCAACTATCTCATGGATGAAACCTACTACGACGAAAAAAAAGAGTACGCTTTTGTTTTGTTCAAACATGAGGCTCAGAAAAATATTATTGCAAACCCTTCAGCTAACGTTTTCCAAAGCCTTCCATAACAAATTTCTTTAGTTTGCGTATGCATATGATTGGTACGAACTAATTTCATTTTTGGTGATGCATATGGATTCTAAGAAAATAAACTCAACCTTCTTTAAAAGCAGCTTAATGGCGTGTTTGCTGCTGCTGTGCTCGGTTTGGGGCAATTCGGTTTACGCTCTGAGCGATAAAACCGACTTTGTTTCTAACAATGAGGTTTCCATTGAAAATTCTTATGCAGATCAGGCATTCAGAACGGAAATTTTTCGTGTTACGGGTCCGGTAAGGTTAGATGTAAGTACTACCGGCGGACATATTGATGTGATTAAGGGATCATCATCAGAAGTTCAGGTTCGTCTTATTGTACGGCAGGGTTACTCATTTTGGGGAGGATCTAATTTCAGACCCGAGGATTATAAAATCATCATAGAGCAGGATGGAAACGCCATAACTGCCGTGGTAGAGCGCTTGCGGCAAAGCAGCCGGGGCGGTAATCAGCCATCATTTTCATTTGAAATTTCGGTGCCGGCAGAAACATCCACCGATTTGAGAACAAGCGGTGGGCATATCACCATAAAGGGTATTGAAGGCAATCAACAGGTTAGAACAAGCGGTGGGCACCTCACATTTAGCGATATGGCAGGCGTTGTAAATGCACGCACATCCGGTGGGCATATCAATATTTCCAATTTTTCCGGAAAACTGGAAAGTCTGACTTCCGGCGGGCATATTACCCTAGAAAATATTCGCGGAGAAGTTGAGGTTCGCACTTCCGGCGGAAACATTAGAGCAGACCGGCTCGAAGGATCGTTTTCGGCTTCTACCAGCGGTGGAAACATTAGTTGTTCGGTAATTAATCAAATTAGCGGCCTTTCGCTTCGTACAAGTGGCGGCAATATACGAGCGAGCGTACCCGCAAATATCGATTACAATTTGAATTTGAGAGGCTCGAGTGTAAATGTAGTAAATATGAATAATTTTTCCGGAACAACAGAACGAAACAGAGTTATTGGGAAAATCGGCGATGGTGGTCATGCCATTGATTTAAGCACAAGTGGCGGCAGTGTAATGCTTACACTGGCTAACTAAAGGCTAAGGCTTCTGTCGTATAATTCCATATTAAATTACTCCGGTCCTACAATTAAATTCCAGAAATGAGCTGGTTCCAGAAACGTCCTGTTATGAAGTTGTTTTTCAAGTTAGTCTTCATAGCAGGACTTTTTCTTGTCGTAAATTATGATAACACAAGCGCCAGACAGACTTGGAGCAGCGATACGCAGCATTTATCAAAATCGCAACTAAACTCGGAACACGGGTTTATAAGGCTAACCGATATCTGGAAATTCTCGCCCGATGATAATCCTGAATTTGCCAGCCCCGTACATGATGATACCGATTGGGAAATTGTAAGTACGCTGCTTGCCAGAGTAGATTTAGACTTTATGGACTGGAACAACACCGGCTGGTTTCGCCTCAACCTGGATGTGGACGAAAGTCTGTCGGGAGTTCCTCTATTGCTTGATATGCCCATTTTGAATGGCGAAGCCGAAGTCTTTATTGATGGTAATAAAATTGCATCATTTGGTCTCGGCAACGGCATTTGGAACTGGAATTTCGGGTATTATCGAAGCGCGCATATTTTCACCTTCAGCCAGCCGGGAAACTATCAGCTTGCGGTACGGTTTGTAAACCCACAGGTCGAAAAATTGCTCCTTAGAAATCAATATGCGGGATTTCGTATTCAGCTGTATGAAGCGAATAGTCAGTTCGGCACGGTTTTAAGCTTTATTCGCACGACTTCATTCAAGCAGTTTTTATTTACAGGGGCATTAATCGTTTTTGCTATTATACACCTGCTGCTATTTGCTTTTTACCCGGGTCAAAGCCAGAATTTATACTTCTCGCTTTTCACTTTATGCCTGGCCTTGGTAAATCTTATTATCTGGCAGGCAGAATTTACGTCAACTGTTTCGGAAAGCTTCTTTTTCCTTGATATCAGCTCTCTGTTTAAAGCGCTTTCCATCATATTTTTTCTACGCTTTGCCTATGCGATGTTCTACAGAGAAACGCCCTGGTATTTCTGGGTTTTTACCGCCTTAATTGCTGCTGATACACTCTTGAAATGGATTATTCCTAATTTTGACTACTACTACTTGTTAGATGTAATCTTATTTATTCTAAGTCTTGAAATTATAAGAGTAACGGTAAATGCATTTCGAGATAAGAAAAAAGGTATTCTTATTTTTGGAACCGGAATCATCATTTTCATTGCGAGTCAGCTACTGCTAATTATAAACAGCTATGGGCTTTTAAGTCTGGATACCGAATGGACGGGCGTAAGCGGTGCCGCCATTTTGCTGCTTTCTATGTCGGTAACGCTATCCAAAAGCGTAGCACAGACCACAAATGACCTGAAATCCAAGCTTCGGGAAGTGAAAGAACTCTCTGAAAAAACACTGCTGCAAGAACGCATCAACAGAGAACAGGAAGTTTCGAGAAGGTTGCTCGAAGCCGATAATAGCCGGAAAACCAAAGAGCTGGAAGAAGCCCGGCGGCTTCAGCTTTCGATGCTTCCCGACAGAGTACCAAGAGTTGAAGGACTTGATATCTCTGTGAAGATGATAACCGCTTCTGAAGTAGGCGGCGACTATTACGATTTCTACACACGAGCCGATGGTTCGCTAATTGCGGCCGTAGGAGATGCTACTGGCCATGGCCTTAAAGCCGGCATGGTGGTTACCACCGTTCGGAGCTATTTCCACACTCTTGCCGGCAGCAACACTTTGCTCGACATCCTGAAAAAAATATCTGAGGGTATCCGCAACATGAACCTGAAAATGCTGTTCATGGGGCTTACACTCATCAAAATTCATAAAGAAAAAGTTGAAATCGTTTCAGCCGGAATGTCTCCACTCCTCCATTATTCATCACAAAAAAATAAAGTAAGAGAGCTTCGAATTAAAGGAATGCCCCTGGGTAGCAAGGTTTCATTCCCCTACAAAAACCATGAGCTTAATCTGGAAAACGGAGACTTTCTTCTGGTGATGAGCGACGGGCTGATAGAAGCTTTTAATGAGCAGCGCGAACAGTTCAGCATCGGGCGTTTGGCTAAAATTGTTCAGGAAAACAAGCATTTGAGTAGCGACAAACTTATTTCAATTATGATTGAAGTCTTCAGGAAATGGACCGGACACTCCACCCCCGACGACGATATTACGCTTATGGTAATAAAGAAAGCTGGCAATTAGGCTTAACCTGATTCAAAGCGTGGTTTTTAGCTCAACTTTCGCAGATCGAAATCACCCATCATAAAACCTGATAAAGTCTTCAAGACCTTATTAATTCTAAACAAAAGCAAACTTCTTACTTAGAAAGAAGCTTTCCTACTTTTTCTACCTACAAAAGGTAGCCAAAAACCGGGGAGTCGCTTCGCTCCAAATTGAGAATGGTGAATTATTGCTATAATGGCTAAAAACCAATGAAACCTTAAATTAGATTATCATCTTAAAGACATTTTAGCCTGGTATAATACATTGAATTCGCGTTAATCCCCCGAATGGTCGGGGCAGGCTGGAGCGCGGCGCACAAATTCGATGCGCATCAAAATGCAAATTTACGTTTAATGGTTGAAGAACTTTCCAAAGGTTATCTATCTGCATCCCACAATATTTCATAAATCTGGTTTACGGAATACATTTCCGGCACCAATAAAGGAACTCTGTATATCTAACTACCTACCTACAAAAAGTAAAAATTTAAAGCACGCGAACAACTTGCATTATACTATAGTTAAAATTGGTACATTTAGTTTAATACAAACCAATACTCCACAGATACTAAAATATGCAGCGTTTTACTTTATTATTAGTCATTTTTGCGCTTTCCATGCTATTAGCTATGCCTGAGATTGGCAGTGCACAGAGTGGAGACACTTATCGAATTGAAACCAAAGAAGGAAGTGTCTTTATAGGAATATTAATTTCTGAAAGTGATGAAGCGATTGTGATGCTTACAGAAAGTATTGGCGAGGTTACCATTAGAAGAGACAGCATTAGAACAATGACTCTTGTAGATGCAGACCGCTTAAGATCTGGCAATTATTGGTATGATAACCCGAATGGCACCCGCTACCTCTTTGCCCCGAATGCAATTGGCCTTAAAAAGGGTACGGGGTATTACCAGAATACCTGGGTCTTTTTCAATAATGTAAACTATGGAATAAGCGATCATTTTTCTTTTGGGGTTGGTATTGTTCCGCTTTTTCTTTTTTCGACAGCTACCCCGGTCTGGATAACTCCTAAAGTATCGTATCCTGTTATCGCCAATAAGTTCCACATTTCTGCCGGGGCGCTTCTCGGTGGCGTAATTGGCTCGGGAGATAGTGGGGTAGGCGGAGTTTTCTACGGAGGAGCAACATACGGCACAACAGACGCTAATGTAACCGTAAACCTCGGCTATGGCTATACCGATAGAAGTATCTCGAGCTCTCCGGTTTTAAATATAAGCGCAATGCAAAGAATCGCCCGACGTGGCTATATTATAACCGAAAATTACATTTTACCTGGTAGCGACGAGAATGGTATCGCCTCAATAGGCTTTCGCTATGCCGTCGAAAACGCTACAGTCGATTTCGCTCTGCTTAGGCCGCTTGGTAGCTATAACGGATTTATTGGTATTCCATGGCTTGGAATTACTATTCCTTTCGGTGGGTAGCCTGTTCTACAATAAAGGCTGTAGATATCCTTTTTAAATGACAAAGCCGCGACCTTGCCTAACAAGACCTTTTTGTAGTCTTAACTTAGATGATATCACGTACAAATAGGGGCAATTAGTACAATATCCCCCTAACTTCAGGCTATAAGTAGACGGCTTGAGCTATATCTATAGCTTTGATTGCATGAAATTAAAAAAATGGGCTCCTGATTAATCAAGAGCCCATTTACAAGCCATTTAGAAGAGGAAATTAATTTTTGGATTTGTTACCATCCGCTTTCTTCTGAGGGTTATTACTTTCTTTGCCTTTTTTCATATCATCAGGAGAGTTGCCTTGCTTCTTATGATCCTGATTCTTCTTATCTGAGTTTTTATTATCCATGGTCTGAGTCGTTTAATTAATATTAAATGTAACAATTAAACCTATCTCTTCGGGAGCAAAATAATATTATATTAAACAAAGAATTAGTTATACAATTTCCATGTTATAATAGATAAGCAACTCGAAGGCTTTGAAAAACAAAAACCTTCTATTTTTCCGTATTCCACGCCGGGTCAAAAATAAAACTGTAGCTAAAACGATAATATGTGTCCAAGTTATGCAAAGCCTGTCTTTAATATACGACCCGTAATTTGTGTAACAGATGTGCCTTAGTTTGTAATTCGTAATTCAAATTATTAGATTAAATTTGTTTTAGTACAATGAAGGAGAAAGGAGAACAGGAATTGAGCACCTGTTCTCCTTTTGTGCTTATTTAATTCGACAAGTATTGCCACAAGCCCAAAAGTGGCAGCAGTTCTATTCATAGCCGCGTAATACTAAGCTATTGGTTTATTAAATATACCCGTATTACATTATTTTTATTATAAATAATCTTACAGATAATTTTATATTCATGCCTATGAATATAATACTATTAATATTTTTTTTACCTCTGGTACAAAACTAAATTTAATATAATTTTTTTTTGACGTGTTACAGATTTAGATGAATAATTAATCATCCGCAAAAATATACTTTGCCCAAGATATTGTTAAAAAATACTTTACAATACGCTACAACAATATCGACCCGAATTTCATATTGATATTTATTAGTGTGAGTAAATTTCGATTTTAGTAGTTTTAAAGAGAGACATAATCCACAATGTCCTGATGTACTTCCTGATATATAAAAGATGGGTCGTGATATTTTTTATATAATTCAACACAGAATACATCTTCAAATAGCTTAATAAATCAATTAATCTACTT
>JAIULZ010000136.1 GCA_022565805.1 Balneolales bacterium | reverse complement strand
TTTACGGGTTCTTAATCTGCATCAGGATTTTTTGAAGCTGGTGGCCCATAATACCCTGGGCCGGAAGCTACGGGATTTGCAGCTTTAAGCTTTTAGCTTGATGTAGCAATCAGTAAGCCTTACAGTTTTATGTATGGTCTGTATCCGCTTAATTTATAAATTGCCTGATTTCGGCTATGGAAAATGATATCGCACCCTAATTCAAGATACCCAAACCAGCTTATCGGGGCTTAGGCGTGCTTCTCCATCAAATCTGTAGGCTGTTAGTTTGCCTTTTTTTGCGATACTGTAATCCAGGCAGCAAACATTGGTTTTCTGGATTTCGGGCGTTTCTTCGTTCAGCCAATAGTGTCCGAAAAAAACTGGTTTCGCTGAAATATCGTAAGGAGTCGACTGAGGATATAGCGATTCGGGGTATGGCTCTGTCAAGCTGCCCAGCGTGCCTTCCAACTTGGCAGCCATCATCGCAAAGGTTTTGCCTTCGGGCGCTTCCCACCACTTCAATCGCATAGTATCACGCGGGTGACCATCCTTATCCTGAAATGTTACGCCCGGCGGGAGAGGCACTTCTTTACCTTTCAGAACGATTTCAACAGCATCATAAAGACGAGTTCCTTTTGGGGCCGTTTCCGGAAGCATTTCTTTACGAATAGCGTTTTGCTTATCCGTAACCCGTTCATCCAGCAGCCGGATGGATTCTTCATTCCAGCAAGCGTGTACAGCTCTGAAGTTATCAGCTTCATAATAAAGAGGAAGTTTGTAGAACCAGTCGAGCATTTCGGCTAACAGTGCAGAATCGTTATTGTAGCTTCTGAGCGTTTCTTTATGCTGTTTGTTATTCTTCGCGGAGTGTTTCCTTAAAAAGTCACCATTAGTTCCAAACGTATGGTAACAAAGTGCATTATATTCGTGATTGCCCATAATGGCCATTGCAGCATTATTTTCCTGCATAGATTTCACCATTTCCACAACCCCGCGGGAATCTGGTCCGCGATCAATAAAATCGCCCACAAAAAAAGCCTTTCGCTCCGGATGCCTGAAATAACTATTGGCAGGCTTCGTGTAGCCCATTTTCTTTAACAAATGCTCAAGCGCATCGGCATGGCCGTGGATATCTCCAATAAAGTCGTACATATTTTAGATTATTGATGGCATTTATAAATATGTCGCTAAGGTTAAGGGAGGGCTGAAGCCAATTCTTGTATTTCGAAATCTGTAATTGCAAAGTCAGATGAAGTTTTAATGCATCAGGCTACTCAGATTAATCTCTAATTCTTGATTTATGTCTTCAAGCGCAAAATTTTTATTATAAAAACAACTACTTACATTCTTAAAACTTCGAGCCTTCGTGACCTCGTGGTTCAAATTTGACCTTTCGGAGCGAGCTCATGCATATTATTCAAAAACATTATAAAATTCAGATAGCGCCTTTTGCCATTTTTCAAGTTCAACAAGAAATTCGTTGTACGTACTTTCGTGCACTAAAGAGGCATTACGTATAGTATATCCTTCGCGGCTTCCACGAAGTTCAACTAAAATGTTTGAAGGCTCAGTGTCGTCACCAATAAAATACCTGCCGCCTATATTTACCCTACTCCATTGTTGAGAATAAAAGGGATCATCGTATTCTGGACTATGTGGGACAGCATACTCAGCTGTTTGAATAAGGTCAATAACGGCATTCAGAATTCTTGTGTCTGAAACTGATCTTAGGTCACCACTTTGCGAGGCAGACCTTTGAGTAGATGAACCGACAAATATCGCGCCGGAACCTGAGGATGAAAGTCCTTCAAAGTTAATGGAATATGGTAAAGCAGGTCCAAAAAAACGATTTCCTCTGATATAAAGCCTGTAATAATTCTGTTCTTTATTTTGCCTTACAGCCGGAACGCGCGGTATCATTTCTGCGTATCCGGGCAAGTTACTGATAAGTATTTGAGATACGGGTTGTATGCGCCTTAAAATATCTACAGCACCACTTTCCCACGTTGATTCACCTGTCCATATCATCTCGCCTTCTAAACTTGATATTGAAAGACCGAGTGTATGCCGATATGCTGTGTGAGTCCGGCTTTCAACTCTACTCGTTGCTTGACTCTGTGTAGATTGTGCGCCAACCGCTAGTGCGGCTAAAACGCCAGTGCCGGTTTGACTATAATTTACCTGTGATGACCTTTGAGTTGTACCAACAGATGTTCTCATTACTTCAACGTCTCTGGAAGAGTAATTAACGACCATTAAATAATCTGCCTCTTGCTCATTATCAGTGATTGTAAAATTTCTTCTCATTAATTGATTTTCAATGATTTTATAAATCTTTCTATCAACAAGTGAATTATCTAACAGCAGGTGTTCTTCATTACCAATTATGTTTAAGTATATGGTCGTATTGTGTTCAATTAATTGAGGATCACCCATTGATCTTGTCCATGGCTGTGGTACCTGAACTACGGGCGTTGTGGCACATGAGTAAATAAATATTGCGCTTAAAGTAATAAGAATGGTTTTAAAGATTGGTTTATTCATGAATCTCTATTTGATGAATTTATTTTGTGATTGAATGTGATAAAACACCGCGTTTATACTACGTGGCGTTTATGCAGAAATTTAAGTAACAAAGCTCCCCCGAAGACTTCCCAAAACCTTCTAATAATCAATACCTATTCCTTGAACAACTTTGCGTGGATAGCTGCCTGCCGAGAAATATGATCTGCATTCAATAAAATCTTCCACATCATTTATCCAAGCAGGTTCAGCCTTTCCATGTTGAGCAAGTATATTGCGTAGGTTAATATTTGTTTCGGGGTGAAGCTCTTCGGAGTTTTTATTGTTTATTAAATGCTTGATTTTTCGATCTTCAAACTTATTGGATAAGTCAGCTGCTGAAAATACCGGACTTCTATCTTCCGCTGATTTTGCAATCAATATGGTTCGCACACACCACGCTATTTTTCGGTTGTAAAAATACATATCTGAAAAATAGTCACAGAACTTCAGCAAGACATATGCTAAATCCGAAGCCTCCTGGATTTCTCTTTGATAAGTTGTTTTGTATTCAAACTGAGGAAAAATAGTATTTCTTATATCAATTGAATCATAAACAATAGCCGACTCTTTTACGATGTGCAAACCAAATAAATCACCCTCTTTCAATTTTCTTAGGAACAGTTCCTTGCCATAGAAAACTATATTTGCTTTCTCATAATCTTTAAGAGAATAGTCATCCCCATCGACTATTGCTAAAAGATCCACATCAGACTTTTTCTTATAGTCGCCCCTTGCGCAACTACCAAACAATAACATGGATTGAATACTCATAATGAATTGAAATCCTTCTGATTTAAGTAAAAGTTTTAGAATAGAAAGGGGCTTTTTAAGCTTTGATCCCCCTATAGCTTTGAAGAATATATTTGATGAAAATAGTTTTATTATATCGAATAAATATAGTTGGTTTCTTCTAAAACACAAAAGTGTTTTAACATTTACATTGCAACGGGATCTTTCCATGAATACATAATCTAAAATCCCCTATCTCTCTCTATATCCCCTTAACACCTTCCCGTTTGAAAGCGGTCTGTTCATCCGGTTTATGACCTTGTCTGTCGAAAATGAGCGCTCAGACTTTGTAGTTTGTGGTATTTTACGTTTGTCAATTCATACAATTCAGTTGTAAACTGCTCAGACTCATTCAAGCTTCTCATATAATGGTAATGGATTTCAAATTTTTGAAGGTATTTTTGGTTTTACTTCTTTCTTTTTTCTGGCTTGCTGCCTGTGGCGGGCCTACTCAATCAGGTTCTGATGCACCGGTTACTTCTATGGATGACCTCCGGGTGCCCGATAGTTTCGACTGGAAAACGCAGCGGGACATCACCCTTGTGCTTAACGGGTATAAGACAAGTCTTGTGCGTCTTGTTGATGATAAAGGTATTGAGTATCACCGGGCTAACCTGTTTGATAATCAGCCATATACCTTCAAACTTACGGTTCCGGCTTATATGAATGAGATTACGGTTCTCTATCGGGGTCAACAGAAGAAAATCACTTTAGACCGGTCTCAAATTTCGCTCAGCTTTCAGTCCGCAAATTCCTGAGCAGTGCTTTAGTAATTGTTTATGCGTTTACGCGCATTTCCTCCTGTGCTTTTTCCACCTTTCATTCGATCGTCGGGGTTTTCTTCTCAGCGCTCAGTCACGTTTCAGATCACATTCAAGATAAGATTGCAGATTCATGATTAAACCACTACACACAACCATAGTTAAAGCCGCTGCCGTTTTTGCACTAAACTCCGGCAGATATTGCCAGCGACAAACTGCTATCAATAGCAGACAGCTGTTGTTTTTTGGGCTTATTTCCCTTTTTGCCCTTTTTAATAAACCGGCTGTACATGCGCAGATAGCTATTTCTTCGGTTGATGCTGTGTACGATTCTGTTACTGATAACAGCAAGAATTACACCCTCGACGGACTGAACTACCGCTTTAATTCGGGTAATGAAAATAATCTGTTGGTTCTTAGCGTAGATGCGGGCGGCAGAACCTATGTGCCCGCTATTTTTGCAGATCGTATCGAGATGCAGCGTGTTTCCATACCCGGCATTCCCGATGAAAGAGAAATCTTCTTTATGGAGGGTAATGTAAGCGGCAGTAACGTTAATTTGAAGCCAAGCTTTGTTAACAATATGAAAGAAGTGCTCCTGAATCCTGTTCTTAACCGGGGCGTTGATAATATCTTCCAGCAAACGGGCGATGGCAACGGGAATCAGAATAATGTGATGCGTCTCGATTTTATTTTTAATGATGGTATTTTGGCACCGGCTTCCGTATCTCAAGAGGGCTTTATCATTAAAGAGCGCGGCGGTAACGATTCCTTTAGAATTGCGGTCATTACCTCGCTCGATGCAAACGGAAATCCGGCGACCTTTGGTCCCGCCGTTACCGCACAGGCATCCAACTGGGGTCCATCCGGATTCAGCCTTAGAACACAGGTATTGCGCAAACCCAACCCGGATGCACAGGTGGCAATGTCGGCTAATCTTGATCCTCAGCCTCTTTCCGGAATATTGTTTACCTTCGCGCAGTTAGGCGTTTCTGCCGGAGACCGTATTTACGGGTATTCTCTTACAGCCGGCGATTCTCCAACAAATACAGCAAACTGGCTCGATGTTAGCACTTTTCCAACCGATACGAATGCGGCATTTGGCGGACTCGACCTTGTAGCCGGTGGCGCGTTTTTCTCTTCGAACCCGGTTATTGTTGCCGAAAACGACTTTTTTACCATGCCTGTTCAGTCTGTGCTGCAAAACACCGTGGCCGGCAACGATACCTTTCAAAACGGTTCGCAGTTCACCTTAGACAATCAGCCATCAAACGGTACTATTGTTTTTAATGCTGATGGCTCCTTTTCCTATACTCCCTTTACCGGTTTTGAAGGAACCGACACCTTTACCTACACTTTATGCTTGCCCGAACCGATAGATTACATTTGTGATACCGCTGTGGCTACCATTAATGTAGAGTCTTCTTTCTCAGAAATCATCAACTACTTTCCGGCTGCTGGCCCGGGCACGCTTGCCTTCGAAGATCTTTGGCCATCACTGGGCGATTTCGATTTTAACGACATGGTTGTCGATTACCGCTTCAAAATTACTTCTAACGCGGTAAATGTAGTTGAAAAGATCGAGGCTACCTTTGTGCTTCGTGCCTTCGGGGCCGGTTTTCGTAACGGCTTCGGGTTTCAGCTTTCTAATGCAATACAGTCTAATCATATAGCGGTAAGCGGATACAGCATCACCGAGAACTTCATCACCCTAAACTCAAACGGCACCGAAGCGGGTCAGAGCAAGCCTACGATTATCGTTTTCGATAACACGTATAACGAAATGCAGCATCCCGGCACCGGAATTGGGGTAAATACAGATCCGGATGCGCCTTTTGTTACTCCGGCAGTGTTTAATATCACAATTGATTTCGTGGGCGGCAGCTATACCTATGGCGATTTGAATATCTCGGAATTTAACCCATTCATTATCGTTAACCGCGACCGCGGCCGTGAAGTGCATCTGCCAAACTACCCGCCGACAGACCTCGCCAACATGGATTTCTTCGGCACCCGCGACGATCGCTCAAGACCAAACCAAAACCGCTGGTATATGTCTGAAAACAATTTACCCTGGGCAATTAATCTGATTCACAGCTTTGAGTATCCGATTGAAAGAGTGGATATTATTGATGCCTACCCGCGCTTTATAGATTGGGCGCAAAGTGGCGGAACAGACTTCCCGGATTGGTTCAGCAACACCGCATCACACTACAGAAACCCGGCCAATATTTACAACAAAAACTAAGCCGGTATTATTTATTATTTGGTGAAAAACTAAAAGCCCTTGCATACTCCAATATGCAAGGGCTTTTACTTTTGGTGATTAAGTAAAGGAGATTAAGTGATGGATGTTGAGCGCTGCATGCTGAATTGCTGGTTTCTGAGGCTAAATGCTGTTATTTGATACCTGATACCTGATACCTGATACCTGATACGTGTCACCTGCCACCTGATTCCCCAATCATTCTTCTCCCAAAAAGACCCCGGATTTTAATGATGAACTCGACGGTGAGAAGCAGGAAGCTTTTGCGCGCCCGGGTTTCTTCTTTCTTAGCTTTACGATGGTTTACCCGGTAATGTGCTCCGCTCGTTTCAAGCAGCTCGGCAACTTCTGTGCGCCCGAACATGCGCGCGTAGTGCAAAGGTGTCATCCCGGCTCCATTGTTGGCCTGCAGGTCAGCGCCGGCATCAATCAGCATTCTGGCGATTCTTGCGTTTCCCTTAAAGGCCATCCCGCCAAGCGGCGTCTGCCCCCGGTCGTTACGCCGATCCACGTCGGCTCCGAATTCCAGCAGCAGCTGTGTAGTTTCCGGGTTCTCGTTATAAGTGGCGAGCATCAGCAGTGTATTCCCCTTTTCGTCAGCCAAATTTACGGGCATACCGGCTTCAAGCATCTTGCGTAGCTCGTCTGTATCGCCCGCCCGAGCCATACCGAGCGCTATTTTCTGTAGCTCCTCGTACCTGCGCTGCTCATCAGCCGTAATTTCTAAAGTTGTCGAATCTGTCATTACTTTTGCTTTTTTTGTGAAGTTGAAAAGGCTGGAAGCACCCAATGAGCTCCCAGCCTTTAATCCGCTTTTCTAAATTCTGCAGTTCTTTCAGGGTGATGCCCGTTTAGCCCTTAGCGGCCTTGTTTTCTACGCCAACTGCTTTTGCAACGCCTGCAGCGTAGGCAGGATCGGCCTTGTGAAAATGCACCAGCTGACGCTGAATAATGTCTTCCGGCACTCCGCCCATTGCAGCGGCTATATTATTGTAAAGACGCTGTTTTTGCGCATCATCGAACATACGAAACAAGTTGCCCGGCTGCGTGTAGTCGTCGTTGCCATCGCGGTGGTTGTAGCGATCTGCATCACCGGAAATTTTGAGCGGTGGCTCGTTGAATGCGGGATCTTCGGCCGGACCATTAAAGCTGTTAGGCTCGTAGTAGGCATCCGGGTTGCCGGTGTCGTTGTGGAAGAAACGCATGCTGCCATCTTTGTGGTAATGGTTTACCTCACTCTTCGGCCGGTTTACCGGAAGAGCCTCGTAGTGCGTGCCCAAACGGTAGCGGTGCGCATCGGCATAAGAGAAAATCCGGCCCTGAAGCATTTTGTCGGGCGAAAAGCCAATTCCCGGCACAATGTTAGAGGGAGAATAGGCCGCGTTTTCAATATCAGTGAAATAGTTATCGGCATTGCGGTTCAGCTCCATCACGCCAACATCAATAAGCGGATACTCGGCATGTGGCCAAACTTTGGTGAGGTCAAACGGATTATATGATGTTTTTTCAGCATCCATTTCCGGCATAATCTGAACTTTCACATTCCATTTCGGAAACTCACCGCGCTCGATGGCGCCGAACAATTCTTCCTGATACGATTCACGGGTTTTGCCAATCAGCTTTTCCGATTCTTCGTTTGTGTAGAATTCATGCCCCTGTGCGGTTTTAAAATGGAATTTTACCCAAAAACGCTCATTCTCTTTGTTTATAAAGCTGAACGTATGCGAGCCGTAGCCGTTCATAAACATAGGCGCCTTGGGAATACCGCGATCAGACATCAAAATGGTAACCTGATGCAGGCTTTCCGGGCTTAGTGACCAGAAATCCCACATGGCTTGCGGCGAACGAAGGTTTGTTCTGGGATGGCGCTTTTGTGTGCGAATGAAATCGGGGAACTTATACGGGTCGCGCACAAAGAAAACCGGAGTGTTGTTTCCAACCATATCCCAGTTGCCTTCGTCGGTGTAGAATTTCACCGAAAATCCGCGCACATCACGCTCGGCATCGGCAGCACCCAGCTCGCCCGCCACGGTCGAAAAGCGGGACACCAATTCGGTCTGCTTGCCGACTTCCGAAAAAATGGAGGCTTTGGTGTATTTGGTAATGTCGTTGGTAACGGTAAAGGTACCAAAAGCGCCCCAGCCCTTAGCGTGCACCACACGCTCTGGTATACGCTCGCGATTCTGGTGAGCCAGCTTTTCAATTAGCTGATAGTCCTGCAGCAGTACGGGGCCGCGCGCACCGGCCGTAAGAGAATTTTGATTATCGCCAATCGGATTTCCACCCGTTGTGGTTAATTGCTTCTTTTTATCACTCATTGTGTACAGGTTTATAGTTCTAAGGATTTACCCTTGCAAGTAAAAAAGGCGCAAAGGGTTACTGACATACTTTTAATTTGTTAGTGTATTATATTCACCGGGGCACATTTATAAAACTCGATTGTTTCTATAAAACCATAGATAAAATCTATCAACTTTCGTAGTTTAGAGCACCCCGGTTAACTACACTCATTTTTTTGTATGACCCTTACACAGCTTCGCTACGCCCTTGCCATAGAAGAGCACGGCAACTTTGCCAAAGCAGCGGCTGCCTGTTTCATAACGCAGCCAACCCTTAGTATGCAGATTAAAAAGCTGGAGGAAGACATTGGCTGCGTAATTTTCGATCGTAGCCTGAAACCAATCGGACCAACTCCCACAGGAAGAGCCATCCTGGAGCAGACCCGGGAGATTATTCGGCATGCCGAATTAATTCCCGATATTATTCAGGCTAAGGAAGAAGACGTATCCGGAGAGCTTCATTTGGGCATTATTCCTACGCTAGCGCCCTATCTGCTGCCGCTTTTCATGCCGCAATTTCTACGCACATTTCCGGGCGTAACCCTGCATATTTCCGAGCTTGACACCGATCATATTATTACTCAGCTAAAAAACAATGAGCTGGATATTGGCCTGCTTGTAACTCCCCTTGATGAGCCCGCTATCGACGAGAGACCGCTTTTCTATGAGCAGCTTTTTGCCTACGTATCGACCACGAACCGCTGTTTTAAGCTTGATACCATAGCTGTTTCCGAAATTGATTTTGAAAACCTGCTGCTGCTCGAAGAAGGACATTGTATGCGTTCTCAGGTGATCAACATTTGCGAAAAAAGAAATATCAACAAGCCCGCCCGTCGTTTAAGGTATGAATCCGGAAGCATCGATACGCTCATGCGCGTGGTGGAAAACCATAATGCCATCACCATTTTCCCGGAGCTCGCCCTTACCACCCTCAGCGAAAAGCAGCTAAATCTGGTACGGAGCTTTCGTGATCCGGTACCTCTTCGGGAAGTAAGCCTGGCAACGCATCATTCATTCATGAGAAAACGAATTGCGGGAGCACTCCACGAAAGTATACTCAACTCCATCCCGCTCATCATCAAAAACCGACCTAAAGAGTACGTAATACCCGTTTAAACCAAACTCCATATCCAGCCATCCCGCCACAGGCATTTGCAGGATTATGCGAAATATCCATCGGGTGTTGGGTTTCTATAAAGCTTAAGAAGTATACAGCGTTGGCAAATTACGTAGTGGGGGCACCGCAGATTTACGCAGCGTTTTACCAAAAAACTTGATGAACTACCAGGCAAAAATCCACATTGTTAATTCCTGATACCTGATATTTGACACCTAACTTAACTTCCGCAAAAAGACCGTGTAGTGGCTACAAATCAACTTATTTAA
>JAIULZ010000135.1 GCA_022565805.1 Balneolales bacterium | reverse complement strand
TAGGCGACGATTTGCTCATCACAGGCTATTTTTAAAGCAGATTAGAGAAAGACAGCTTTATTTTTTGCAATGAAATTACAATCTCATTTGTTTAGATACTGATCAGCTTAAAAGCCTGATAATTGTACTGATTTAATAATCATCTGTGAGCTGATCCTAATAACAATTTTTTATATGCTATTTATTTTATAGCTCTTTTTTCCACACCCCGGCTGGAAACTAATTTCCAGAAAGTCGATCGTAAAAAAAACACTTTTCATTTCACACTTAACATTACCTGCATGTTTACGGGAATAATAGAATACACCGGACGCGTATCTTCGCTTGAAAACTACAAGGGCGGTCTGGAAATCAATATACAGTCAGATTTAGCCAATTCGCTTGAAATAGACGATAGCGTAAGTATAAACGGAGCCTGTCACACGGTTGTCTACAAAAAAGAAAACAGCTTTACGGTACAGTCGGTAGAAGAAACCCTGCGCAAAACATCTATCGGCGATTTAAAGAAAGGAGATCTCGTAAACCTGGAAGACTCTCTCACCCTGCAAAAAAAGCTGGATGGGCATATTGTTCAGGGTCATGTAGACACAACGGGCAAAATCCAATCAATCGTAGAAGAGGGCGCTAACTGGCTCATTCAAATATCATATCCTGCCGAATTCGCCCGCTATATGGTACCAAGAGGCAGTATTTCGGTTGATGGCATCAGCTTAACAATTGCGCGACTTACCGATAAAGACTTTACTCTTGCTATAATCCCATACACGTGGACCAATACCAACCTGCAGCAACGTAAAGCCGGAGACCGGATAAATCTGGAGTTTGATGTACTTGGTAAATACGTACTTCGTGCTTTAGAAACGGGCAGTCTTAACAATGATCACCCTTACGCTGCAATAAAAAAAGAAGTCGTTAAGTAGTCAAAAAGCTGGATTGGAAGCATCAGGTCGCAGTATTTGTATTTATTCTAAAAGCTCTGCCGATACTTTCCCGTCTTAAGTAATTTCTTTATTGGCATTTTCAAAAATTAGCGCGTCTCATGTATTTAAACAGTAAAAAAGAATTACGGGATTATCTTACATTTAACGAAAACAGCGAAGATCCCTTCTGGTTTGGTGAAGGGCAGGTTTTCGAACTTTTTTTCCTCGCCGATATAGAAGGGCCTTCAGATCATCAGCTCAATTATTATTTAGATTTTCAGAATAATTCGATTGAATATGTAGATTCAATACGGGAAAAAGTTATTGATGCCTGGGAACGTGAAAAAGGAGAGGCTCCCAAGCGCTTTTACCAGGAAGTTCCTTTTGTGGATATCATCACCATAAACCCGGAGGGATCTCAAACAGATATGGATATTGTGCTGTCTTTCCGAACTTTTAAGCTGCTTTTCTACAGCCGATGGACAACCTATGTTGCCAAATTTAAGGGAAGAAAGCTCACCTTTCTGAAAACTTCCCGGCTTTATGAAAAAGAAGATATGCAGGAATCGCTTAGTTGAGGAGCGGTCAGCGGTCAGCGGTCAGCGGTCAGCGGTCAGCGGTCAGCGGTCAGCGGTCAGCAAATTATGGGGTTTATTTTAGGGTGCAAATCTTTTTCGGTCTTTTTTGAGGCAGGTGTCTTCGGCTCCGCTCAGGCACCGACTATTTATTTATATATGCTAAATGCAAGTAAAAAATGCCTTGACCGTATCGAATCATGATTCCCATCTACCAAACTAACTCAAGAGAGTAATTAAGACGCGGGCTGACAGAGACATTTCGCCCGTCTTCGGTCTTCGGTCAATTTTAGAAAAATTCACCATTCACAAATTTAGACACTCTTTCAAAAATAAACCCTCGCCAAAAGTCTGGTTCATGATGGTAGAACCGGATTCTGACGAGGGTAAAATTCCTGTTGCAAAAAAATTCTGGCTTTTTATTTAACGAGCATCATCTTGCGGGTAAGTACTTGACCGGCTGCTTCGAGGCGATAGATATACATTCCGCTGGCAAGATTAGCTGCATCGAAAGTTACGGTGTGTGAACCTTGCGATACAGCACCATTTTGTAGCACGGCAACTCTTTGTCCCATAAGATTGTAGACAGACAGATTAACAGACCCCGACTCATTTAAGGTATAGCGAATACTTGTGGTCGGGTTAAACGGGTTGGGATAATTCTGCTCCAGTTTAATTCTGGCCGGCACATCTGCTATTGGTTCTGTGCTGGTAAAAGCTTCGCCAAAAAATCCTACGTTTAGTAAACGCCAATTGCCATCACCACTATACGGGTTTCCGCCGGTTCCCTCTTCTCTTGCCCGGTGATAAGCCGTATTTGGCTCGTAGGTAACGTTTGGCTCTTCCGGGTTGAAAGCAACGGGCGAAAATATAGAAACAATCCGTATTCCGAAATTCGGGTTATTATTAACTTCAGAAATCGAAGAGAGGTCGTATTCAAAATCGTAAACGTTGTCGTGTGGCGAAAGAGCTCCTCCGTTATCGGTAAGTACTTCCCAGCTTGAGCCACCATCGACTGTATACTGGATTTGTGCCCAGCGGCTCATGGTACCGGAAGAGCGGTGACCATAGCTTATGCTAATGTTTTCGAACCCTGCAGTACTCACCATAAATTCTGCACCTGCAGAACCGGAAGCTTCGAATTGCTCCGGAAAACTGGTTATTCGCCAGCCATTATCGAGGGTTGCAGAGTGTTGTTCTGTGCCACCAAGCAGACTTGCAGTGCCTGTTCCTAAAACTGGCTCTGTTGTATTATCAAAGGTCCAAAGTGCGAATGCATCTGGCAATACAGGATCGGGATCTACTTCGCCGCTCGAAACGGTAACATTTAGCAGGCGCCAGTTTCCATCACCGGAATACTCATTTCCACCGGTTCCTTCGGTACGTGCTCTGTGGTAGGCCGTGTTGGCAGGGAAAATTTCGTCTGGTACTTCAGGGTTAAAATCTACCGGAGAAAAAATGGATACAATCCGAAATCCAAACAGCGGATTATTGCTCACATTATCTACACCGGATAAATCAAAAGAGAAATCGTATACCGTATCGTGGGGAGAAAGTTCACCTTCGTTATTCGCGAAAGTATTCCAGTTAGAGCCACCGTCTGTTGTGTACTGTATTTCTGCCCAGCGGCTCATGGTACCCGAAGAACGATGGCCAAAGCTGATGCTAATATTCTCGAAACCAGCCGTACTCACTAAAAACTCCGCACCAGCGGTGCCCGATGCTTCAGATTGATCCGGAAAGCTTGTAATTCGCCAACCATTATTTAGCGTTGTAGAATGGGTTTCGGTACCTCCAATTAAGGATGCACTTCCCACACCTATAGATGGCTGCAGGGTGTCGTCGAAAGTCCACTGAGTAATTATGGTTCCGTTGTCCTGCGCACTGGAATTTGCAAACAGCATTACAGTGAAAAAAATTACTGAGAATAGAATTTGTATCCGTTGTTTCATTGTGAAATATACTTTAGTGTATGTATCCATTTCAAATTTGACTGTCATTTACTGATGGCATAACCGGCTCAATACAAAAATCTTTCATTAGCGAAAACCGTATTTATGCTACTTTTGCACTATATAGAGTTCAATCCCGTAAAGATAGTTTTAACTCACATCATCTACAGAAATACTTACCACACCTACTTAACTGCTCCTGCGTAAAAACCGAAAAAAATTACCCATATTTTCAGAAAATTTTTTGCAAATATATTCAGGCACATGCGATTAATATAAGCGTATTCATATTATGAAATTATTATCACTTTAAACAACCAGTATCGTTTTGTGTTCAGAAAACACCTCTTATTATCCTTCAATCTGCATAATGGTTGTAAATCCGCCGATTATTTAATGTTTTACATAACTAGTTTTCACTTTTGCTCCGGACGTAATACTCTGATAACATCTGTTTTGCATACTAGGCTTTTAAGTTTCTTAAAACACCTCTTGCCAAAATTTCTTCAACGAAGTTAAAGCAGGGTTATCCTAACAACATAAAGTCACCATGTTTAAAAACGTCTCTTTGGGGCATTTACTATTAATTGTGATGCTGTTGATTACTGCAGGCTGTGCAGAAAAACTCGTTAACAGTTCTTCACAACCAGAGCCCGAACCGGAGCCAGAGCCGATCCCGGCCGATGCCGCTTTGGTTTTATTTTGGCTTATTGATGGCACAATACCTAATAATATCGAACTGGAGCAGCTTCTTCCAACTTTTAACCTGCTGGAAACCGATGCCCGTATTTCTTTTCAGTCATCCCAACCGGGTTACCCTAACGTAAATCGGGTTGGAAGTATGGAGCGCAGAAATATGCCAACAGAAGTAAATTACCTGCCCGAAGCTAATAACAATATTCCTTTTGCCGAAGCCGATATGCGCGGGATTCAGCTACGGGAACCATTTGTGGGTGAAGCCGGAGAACATGAGCTTCTTTTCGAAATAGATGCCTCCAACATGGCAGACCTGGTACTAAGCCTGGCTATAATGGATGAAGGCGCTTCAGACAGTATTTTTGTGCATTACGCTACTGATGAAGCCCGTTCCAACTGGTCGACGGAAGGGCTCACAACCCCAAACCGGAGTCAGTCTCTTACCAATGGTACGTATAGACGAATTGTTTTTTATTTAGATGAAGCCGAAAATGTATCCGGGAATCCTCATCTTACCGTACGCCTTACCTTTTCTTCTATTAACCGAACCGAAAATACAGGCGCCAGAGTAAACTTTAATAATTTTGCCGTACACGCGGTGCCCCTTTCTCAGAATGATTAAAACATGTGGGGTTTCTGTGATTTGATCCGTTTGGATTAAATGATTTTTTGCCATAAAAAAGCCGGAGGAAATCCGGCTTTTTTATTTCCTCGTACTGCGCTTGTGTTATTTTAAGATGGCTTCTCTTCTGTCTTCTGACATAAGTCAACTTCATCAAAATCTAAAAAATGAAGCCAATTTATTCAAGCGATTAAAGCACTAAGCGTTGTAGGTGTGATATATTCTGAGATTGAATTAAGGGTGTGAGTGTGAATAATACCTCTCCGATGGCGCTTCATTAAACCTTGGAATTCTTTTCATTATTGATTTGTAGCTATATCGAGCATGTGTGATCATCTCTTTGATGTGTTTTGATGGTTGCCCCCAGTGCATTTCTTGATTTTATGGACCTCCCGGCTCAAGCTTTTTTTATTTCATTCTTTATCCCTGGGCTACCGACATGTGGCCGCATTAAGACTAGTTTTTGATGCACTAATCTTTTTTTGAGTTTAGCCTTCGGTCCTCGGTCAATTTAGAACTCAAACATCACCCTTAAAGCAACAACGCTGCCGTAAGACCGCTTACCGTTTAAGCGCTCCGCATCGAGGTAAATGTAGTTGAGCATTATTCTGGTTTCCCGATTTAGATACCAGTTAAGAGCTACCGTAAAGTGATCCATTTCTCCGCCATCGTAATCATGATTGTTGGAGTCGACTCTGGAGTAGCGTACGGCGAGTTCAACAGCGCCCGGACCAAATCCCGGCCTGAAGTCCCGATTGGGTACCGTTGCCGCAAAATTACCGCGGGATGGCCGGTATATGCGTCTTTCGCCGGTTAAGAAATAGCTCGCCTGCACGTAGAACCCACCAAGATCAAGATCGTTTTTCAGGAAGTCTCTTCTCACTTGTAAAAGTGTCCATTCGCCCTGCAGACTCAGCGGACCCAGTCCTAATGCGGCTTCTGCATGCCAGCGGTTCATATCAACCACATCATCTATATCATCGGCGCCTATCATTCTGCCGTCTATTGCCCTTGTGCCAAGTCGGGTGCGCAGGCGTACATCCGAATACTGTCTGTAAAAATTGCCGTCTATTCTTTCTGTGAAGGCGTTTACTCTGTAGGCGGCCGCAAAGCCTAAATGCGAATACACCTGATTTGAGATATAGGGTGCGACAGTTGCCCGACCGGCAAAGGCATATCCCCCGTTCTCTTCGCGGTTTGTTGCAATTCCGCCACCGCTCATCATTGCGCCGCTCAGGTTAAAGCGCGAGCCGCGATACTCGGCACGGATGCCAAGGTTCCAATCGGGTAAGTAGGCATCATTAGACGGGGATCGCTCAATAAATACAGATCTGTTTCGTGAGCTCATCCATTCGATTCCGGCGGGTTCTTTTATGTGGCCAACCATAATCCGGAATGGATTCAGCCGGATATATTCCAGGTATGCGCCACGAATTCGTACTTCATCATCTCTGAAATCAATTTCTGTGCGCCAGAGAAAGTCTTCGTACATCACACCCTCGGCACCAATTCGCGCACTGCGGATTATAGTGCCGTAATTCGACAGATTACCTCTGTTTGGGCGGCTGTCATCTACGGTGTTTTTATTATCGTCGAGATAAAGTGCGGCTCCATCTATGTACAATCTTCCGCGGAGCCGGAAAAGGTCGCGACCATCTTCTGATCTTACCCGAAATCGTCTTACTCGGGTATCGGTACTGGTATAGCCAAAATCGTCGTCATCATCAAGTAAATCCCAACCGGTAAAGATAGCGTCGGGGTGTGCTGCCGGGGGATCTTCACCTGTAATCTCTCTAAATTCCGCTGCCGTAACCTGTCCGTTGCGGTAAAGAGTTTCAAGCAGTTTTTTCTGAGAGTCCTTCACTTTTTGAAGAGAATCTGCCGGAACAACAGGTGTATAGCTTTCATTTCCTGCAAGTGCCTGTAGAGGAATAGGTTGCAAGCTCAAAAGAAAGAGAAGCAACGCTATAAAGAAACCGCCGGAACGCGCAATTAAAGTACGTGGCACCACTGTATATGCGAACATAAAAAGATTTAATGATGGGAGAATTTTAAAAGGGAGAGTTATCCTTTTAACATTAACCCAGCATTAATGCAGTATTACCGTAATATTAAGAGCATAATTATTTACAGCTCGTAGCACGAAAAGCTATCGTACAAGCCTGCGAATTATTTCGTGATGTTCCGGAAAAGCGTTGCAGAGCATATAGCTATCGGCCAGTTCAAAATCGTCGAAATCGAAGCCGGGCGAAACAGTACAGCCTGCCAGCGAAAACGCATCTTTATTCTCGCCCCTACTCAACACCTCTGCTGCAAACCATGCGCCAGCCGGTACCACAACCTGATACTCCTGTTCTGCCGCCGTATCTTTGCCAAGATATTTGGCTTCGTACAGACCGTCTTGATGAATAATATGAATTACTATAGGGTTCCCCTCATAGAAATGCCACAGCTCGTCGGATTTTATACGATGGAAGGCAGAGAAATCATCTGCACCAAGCAAATAATAAATAGCTGTAGAGAAACTCCTTGGTCCCGAAAAACTTTGCTCAGATTCACTCAAATCAACTTTCTCACTGCTTCTATAATTCTCTTTAAAATATCCCCCTTCGGGGTGAGGCAGCAATTCCAGATTGTTGATAAGCTCCAGCTTTCGACTTTTCATAATGAGTAATTGTGGATTTAAGTTGATTCGCAAGTCTGTATATTTAGTTGCGAACTTTAAAGACTGTATATATACAAATTTTGTGCACCGCCTTTAGAAAAAAGCTTAGACAAACAAGATTCGAAGAAACGCAACTGCGAAAGTTTTGCTGTATTCAACGCCGAAGACCCAACACATCGGCCTGTAAAGCAAAAGATGTGTAAATACCCGGTATTACTAAACATTCTTTAGAACAAAATAAAAACTTTACCAATGTACTGTCGTTTTATTCCGTCATGTACAGTTCAGGTTCAACAGTATTTCTGATTTCCAAAAACATGCTCTATACCTCCGTAACGCAGCGGCATTACCACATCATTCGGTATGAAAAAAATGCGCGCGTTTGCTGGGATCCGGCCCGAAAGGTAAGGTTATTAGCCCGACCCGAAGAACGGGTACGACTTCAGTTTATAGACTGGATGCACTACGAATGTGGCATTCCGTACCATCGAATTAGCACAGAACTTCCGGTATATCTGGAAAGCAGAAAGGGCGCACGCGCCATACGAGCAGATATATTGGCACATGACGAGAATTTCAAACCATATCTGCTTGTAGAGTGTAAGGCCGCGGAAGTTTCGCTAAGTGAAAAAACAGCCACACAGGTAGCTGGCTATAATCAAAAACTAAAGGCTCCGTTTTTAATTCTAACCAACGGTCGGCAAGATGCCTGCTTTAAGATCGAAGGGAAAACGCCACATCCTGTCGGTATCGAAACTTTCCAAAGAGAAACATCTATGGCTGGTTTCAGGTCGGCTTCGTATTGGAATGAGCGTGGTTTTTTGGGATCTTTATCATTAGATGACAAAAAAAACGCTCTTGTTTCGTTATGCAATCTATTTTTCGGGAGTACTACAAAAAAAAATAGTGTTCAATACCTTGAAGTACCAAAAATTCGAGCATATCCTGATCTAAATCACTATTATATTTATTCGGGTTATCGTGCCTGTAGCTTGATGAGCGACCCTGATGGCACCACTTGGTTTGTACTGCTTCACAGTTCAGTTGATGCCGGTAACTGCATTATTTTGATTCGTCTTTACGGCAAGGATGTAAATCCATCTGTACTTATTACAAAAAAAGTAATACCATTAGAAGAACCACTAACCAATTGGTTTAGAGAAGAACTTTTGGATAAATTTGAGCACAGCAGAACACTTTCTTTTTATGATGATCTCTTTGAGAAGCTGGAAACAAAGGTTTTGCAAAGACTAAGCTAGCCGCTATATATTTTTGGATAAAGCCGTAAAATTAATAAAACGGCAAAAATACGCACTCATGAAAGTACCGCAGGTTTAAGACTGCTGCACCACAGAAATCAGAATTCGACTTACAGTCCTCAAATCCTTTATTATGGAGCAATTGAACCGCAGAAAACTATTTGATGTATTCAAGCCCAATACTAATGCACTTATTTATCTGCGTGGAGGAAGCGTAACCCACAGATATGATACCGATTTTGAATATTCGTTTCGGCAAGAGTCTAATTTTTTGTATCTAACCGGAGTTCAAGAACCGGATTTCCATGTAATTTTTGATCTTAAAGACCGCACATGGCATCTGGTAATCCCGAAACGTGATGCTAAGTTTGCCGTTTGGATGGGTCATGTGCACAAACCGGATTACTATAAAGAACGGTTTAAGCCCGACAGCGTACTATACGACGAGCAGCTCGAGCTGGTTCTTTCCAAAAGAAAGCCAGATTTAGTCTACTGCCTAAACGTTGCTCAAGCCAAGAGTCTGGAGCGTTA
Organism: Balneolales bacterium; assembly: GCA_022565805.1. GTDB lineage: Bacteria > Bacteroidota > Rhodothermia > Balneolales > Cyclonatronaceae > Cyclonatronum. Next base: position 994 of record JAIULZ010000135.1, on the reverse strand, counting down.
TAAAGTTGAGGTAGAAACCGAAACGCTTTCTGAAGCCCTCTCCTATTGCAGAAGTATTAAAACCCCGGAAGAACTCGACAAAATGCGCTTTGCTTCTGATGTTGCCGGCCGCGCACATATTGCAGCTATGAAACGAGCACAAACCGCTACAAGCGAGTATCAGGTAAAAGCTGCTTACGAGTTCGTGACCTCCGAAGCCGGACTTCTGCATCAGCCCTATTCCGGTATTTTTGCAAGCGGCGCCAATAGCGCAATTCTTCACTATGTAGAAAACAACAGGAGCTTCGACCGCAATACACATTTTTTAATTGATGCGGGCGCCGAGTATCAAGGCTATGCGGCAGATATTACGCGCTCTTTCCCAGTAAATGGACGCTATTCCGGAATTTATGCCGATTTTTATGATATAGTGCTTCAGGCTTTAACCGAAACTACAAGCGGTGCAAGACCCGGAGTTAAAATGGAGGACCTTCACCTGCACGCTTGCCGCGTAATTCTGGATGGTTTAAAAAGAATTGGCATGTTAAAAGGAAATATAAGCGACATGATGGAAGTAAACCTGTTTGCGCTGTTTTTCCCTCACGGCCTAGGGCACTTTTTGGGTCTCGACACGCACGACGTAGGTGGATACCTGAAGGGCGTTGAGCCAATAGACCGCCCGGGACTTCGGTTTCTGCGCGCCAGAAGAACCCTCGAAAAAGGAATGGTCATTACCATTGAGCCGGGACTATACATTATACCCGCGCTGATTGAACCTGCCTTTACGGATCCGGTATACAAAAGCTTTTTGCAGGAAGACGCACTAAGAAAGCAACTTGGTTTTGGAGGAATTCGAATAGAAGACAATCTCGTAATCACCGAAAACGGAACGGATAATCTTACGACGGTTCCCAAAAAACGTGCAGAAATTGAGGCTCTGCTGGGTTGAAAAGGGCTTAAACAGGTATCAGGTATCAGGTATCAGGTATCAGGTATCAGGTATCAGGTATCAGGT
>JAIULZ010000134.1 GCA_022565805.1 Balneolales bacterium | reverse complement strand
CCCACTCGCCAGACGCTGCGCATCGAAGGTTGCGGTGTGAATTCCGGCATTTTGCAGACCATTAACCAAAGTTGCCACGCGCTGCCCCGTAAGATTAAACACCTCCAAACGTACTTCGGTCGCTTCCGGTAAGGCATACTCGATTTGGGTAGTCGGGTTGAAAGGGTTAGGGTAGTTTTGGGCCAGCTCAATTCTATCCGGGAGCTGATTGTCGGGATCTATGTCGGTGGAATTGCCGTAGGTTATAATTAGCTCGAAACGGGATTCGGCTTGTAGCAGCAGGGCTTCCGGCTTGTTTAACATTTCCATCGGGCTGGAATTTTTAGATGATTTTAAGCCCGCGCGCTCCTGCGTTGCCTCGTATATGAATTCGTAGGAATCACCCGAAGATAAATTATGCTCCACACCCGTTTTAATATCTAAAAGAAGGACTTCAGTATTTTGTGGTGAGTTGCCAGTTGAAAGACGCAATGTATAAGTTCCGCTTTGTTCAGATGCAAAATCCAGCGGCAGCGCCAGTACATCACCGCTTCCCATTTCCGTATTCATGAATACATCCGGCCGAGTCTGCGAATCGTTTAAAAATCCAAACCGAAGATTTTCGGCCGATAAGGGTACAGGTTTACCAGTAGCCTGCTCCGGACCATTGTTAATCGTAAGCATGGTGATGGCATCTTGCCCTTCGCCTTCAGCTGAAAATGCTAAAAATTCCGGGGTATCCGGGATGTCATAGAGTGTGGCGTCGTCTACTTCATAACCTTCTTTAAAGGTGATGCTGCCCGTGGGCTCATTCCCATTGGTGCGCACCCAGAATCCCTGAAACGGCGCTATATTTCCGTTGTATGCATCGCCATCACCGGGGTCGGGGATATTAAATCCATTATTTATGAGGTAGCTGCCGTTGCCATCGTCTGCATTTGCATCAAAAACGAAAATTACGCTAAGCATATCCTGCAGGCCGTTATCTGCCACAAGTTGTGTCCAGCTGATGGGAAACGGGTAGGGGTTAGATGCCAGGTGCCAGCCTTGATCATCATCATCAGGCAGCTCGGTATTAGTGAAATTAATCGTTATGTCGCCAGAGTGCGGAGTTCCTATAACCTCAACAGATTTGGGCCAATCGGTTGAAGTGCCGTCATTAAAATCATCTTCATAAATATAGGCAAGAAATCCAAGCCCCGCGTTCTCGAAATCGGCGCTGCTGCTACCCACAATATTGGATGCGCTTGCGGGTGGATTGAACTGCCGTGAGGCTTCATCATACCAAAAAACATTGGAGTCACCTGCTCCATACGCAGCTCCCGGAAAGCCCTGAGTCCACAAGCCATCGAGCAGTTCTGCGTAGGTGGTTCCGTTTGTCGGAGCTCCCAGAATGCGCCAGCCTTCGTTAGGGCCGGGAATTTCATTATCAATGATTTGCGTAGTTTGAAATTCTGGTCCAGACCAAATTGCGATTCGGTTTGCATTTGAACCACCGGCCTGTGTAAAGGAACCACCCACATACATTTTATCGTCCAAAATCAAAAAAATATCAGGGATGTTATTTAATCCTTCACCAAGATTATGCCAAGTACCATTTGTCATATCGTGTCGTGCAATACGATTTGCTACCACTCCTCCTGCTTCGGTAAATAATCCGCCAACATATAGATTATTGCCTGATACAGCAAGAGTAGTTGCTATATTATTGACACCATTGCCTAATGTATGCCAGCTACTATCCGCAAGATTATACCTCGCTATACGATTTGTAGCTATACCTCCGGCCTCCGTAAAATTTCCAACTGCATATAAGTTTTCACCAGAAGTGGCTAGTGACAATACTAATAATGGTGTGGCAGAACCATCAACTCCATTCCCAAGTGCATGCCAGGTACCATCAGTAATATTATACCTTGCTACTCTATTCGCCTCTATACCTCCAGCTTCTGTAAATTGACCACCCACAAACAGACTCTCACCTGAGGCTATAATTGTTGTAACTTCTTGATTAAGCCCCGCTCCGAGTGTATGCCATGTTTCCTCTAACAAATTATAACGTACGATTCGATTTGTACGAGTCCCACCTATATCAAAAAATGTGCCTCCTATGTATAGATCATCTTCAACTACTACAATTGAATTAACGGAATTACTTAGAAAAGGAACACTTAAGGAACTCCAAGTGTCATTCGTTATATCATATCGTGCAATATATCTTGCTGTTGAGCCACCAGCCTCAGTAAACAAACCTCCTACAAACAGATTTTCTCCGTAAACTGCAAGGGTACTAACAAATGAATTTACACCATCTCCCATGGAATGCCAACTACCATCAGCTATATCAAATCTTGCAATTCGATTCGCTTCTTCACCTCCTGCTTCTGTGAATCCTCCACCAACAAAAAGGTTGTTACCTGAAATAGCTAAAGCTGAAACAAAACTATTTAATCCTGGTTGCGTATTTTCTGAAGTCCAGTATTGATTATCCGCGCCTTTTTCGCCCAAAGGTACAAAATACGGCTTACCATTCTGATCATCGCGTAATTCATACCCTGACAGATTAAGGCTACCTTCGAAGTCTTCCATGTTAATTAATTGACCGTTTTCATCCAGAAATTCGCTAATTGAACGCATCTGAGTATGTTCTTGTGCTTGAACCGCAGCTGCCCATGAGAGTGACCATATCAGACATAGTAAAAGAAGAGTTCGGAGTTTACATAGTTCCATAGCTATTGGGGTTTGGTTTTTCTTTGACATTGTGATTGTATTTTCAAGGAAGGTAATTACCGTAAGTCGCTGGTTTTTTATTTAGATTCATGTACTTAGGTGGATTATAACAATCAAAACATCGGATTACACCGCATAGATAGGCGGTTTCTGGAAGAAATAGCCTATCTATGCTAGTTGACTTTCATTGGCACAATAATTAACAAAAAGTGTGATATGATATACCCTATACAATGCTTAAAAAAATATATCTAAATTATTGTTTATATAGGTTATTTGAATCATTATTGCATCCTCATTCAATCTTTGTCTTTATCATTTCACCAGCATCATCTTCCGCGTCTCCACAAAGCTGCCGGCTGTGAGGCGGTATATGTACATGCCGCTGGCGAGGCGGGTGCCGTCGAAGGTGGCGGTGTGGTATCCGGCGTTTTGTTGACCGTTTACTACACTTGCCACCCGCTGACCCATCATATTAAACACCTCAAGCCTTACCTCCGCCGGCTCGGGCAGGGCGTACTCGATTTGGGTGGTCGGGTTGAAGGGGTTGGGGTAGTTTTGGGCGAGGGTGAAGTCGAGCGGAACATCGGGCTCGTTTCCGGTTGATGTAGCCGGTGCCGTCATCAGGCCAAAGGCTTCATTTGCCAGACGAGCGCCATCATCGTTGGTTGCTTCTACCGTCCAAAGCAGACTCTGCATCATGCTTGTGTCCAGACCGGCATCGTTCAGGGCGGAGTAAATGGCCCCTACGGTGAGCTCCAGCATTTCTGAAGTTCCCTCATTATCCGAAATAAGGCTGATGAGCGGCTCGTCGAAGAAACCGTCTTCTTCGATTAGAAGCCAGGTATATGTTTCGGCATTTGCGGATGGCTCCCAGGTGATCATCACAGGCGTTGTATCATCGACATCACCCTGTAGCTCTGTGCCGTCTTCGGGGGTGAGAAGGGCAAATGTGCCCGGCAGACCGAGGGGCTCTTCATTGTTAAAGAACACCGGATCAAGCAGCTGATCGTCCTCCGCCAGCTCTATAACCCGATTGCCGTTTTCGCCCGGACCCACATCACCTTCCCAGCCGTCGTTGGGCAGGTCGCGTTCGTCCCCGGCGGCGATGTAATATTTGAACTCAAGCGTACTCCCGGCTTCCCCAAAAAGTTCTGTGGCGACAATATACAGCCCACCTTCTTCAGAAAGCGGATTGTCGAGGCTGAAATCGTTAAAGCTTCCACGCACATAAACAAGGTCGCCCGATTCGGGCTGATAAACCCCGGCTGCCTGCTGTACGCTCATGTCTACCTGAAAGGTAACCATCCGGCTTTCCTCCATCTCCTCTCCCGTGGTGAAGCTCCATGCCGCGCTCCATTCGCCTTCACCCAGCTCATTAATTCCGCGAACGCGCCAGTAGTAAACAGTCTCTGTTTCCAGCGCTTCTTCGAGCTCGAAAGTGATGTTGCCATCCTGAAGATTCATAAGTCCGGCTGATTCGGTACTTGCTGTGGCTCTTTGCCGCTCGGAATTATTACCCTCAGCGGAATTTCCACCATTTCTGCTGTTTGCGGTAGCAGGTTCGTCTAAATCACCAGTTGTGCTATGTGATGACACCCGCGCATTGGGAGAATCTGTGGAACGTGCCGCTAAACCGATACCGGCAGTATCAGCAACCAGCTCGCTGAATTCACTGTCGAGCGCCAGCTGGAAACGATAAGAATCTGTATCGACGGCCTCTTCCCAAACGAATGAGGGCGAAGTTGAGACATCAGTAGCGTTATTTGTCGGACTGACCAAGGTTATGGGGTCAGGAAAATCGTCGGATATGGCAAATACTTCTGATTCATACAAACCCCAGACTCCACTATGGTTCTGAGCCCTCACCGATAGGGTGTAGCTACCAACCGACAAGCCGGATGTTGCGATGATGGCATCAATGTCGATTTCCACGGCCGGATCAATTTCAATAGATGTGCCCTGACCAAATCCGGGATCATCACCGATGAAATACTCCAGTGCTACCAGCGGCTCCGGCTCAACTGCGCTTCCGCTCTGCGTGATGTAAAACGGTCGGGCTTCGGGCAGTCCCCAGCTTCCGATTTCGTTTTGAGCCCGCACGAACAGCGTATGAAAGCCCTGATCGAGCGAAGCGGTTTCCAGCGCCGTTTCCAGCTCGATTTCTGTTCCTTGAGTAATACTCAGCGCGGTAGCGTTTCCGGTTCCCGGATCTTCGTTAAAGAAATATTCCATGGCAATCAGATCATCCGGCTCCACGGCCGAGCCGCCTGAGGTGATGTAAAATGGCCGTGCTTCGGGCAGTCCCCAGCTTCCGATTTCGTTTTGAGCCCGCACGAACAGGGTATGAAAGCCCTGATCAAGAGAGGCGGTTGCCAAGGCTGTTTCCAGCTCTATTTCTGTTCCTTGAGTTATACTTAGCGCGGTTCCGTTTCCGGTTCCCGGATCTTCGTTGAAGAAATATTCCATGGCAATCAGTTCGTCTGACTCTGAGGTCGAGCTGGAAGCGGTGATGTAGAACGGCCGGGCTTCGGGTAAACTCCACTCGTTATCGCTGTTCCGCGCCCTAACAAAAAGGGTATGAAACCCCTCCGAAAGTCCGCTGGTATTCAGGGATACAGAAACAAAAACATTGCCACCGCTGTTAACGGAAATGGATGTACCGTTTCCATAGCCGGGGTCGGTATTGATAAAATACTCCATAGCCGTGATATCGGACTGTGCCTGACTTGAAACAGGCAACAGCGCTAAACACAGCAGAAGTGCTAAAAATGGGTAAAATTCTTTCATGATGATCTCCGGATAAATTTAGTTTCCTCTTGCGCGAATAGTAATATCAAGATCCTCGTTCTGACCGACGAGAGCCGGCACATCCAGTAGCTGAATGAGTGGTAATGGCACGCCGGTCATGTCGAGTGGATTGGAGCCACCAAAGATTCCAAGATCAGTGCCATCCGTACCGGCACCAATAGCGGGTGAGCCTGACTCCAAAGTGGCATCCCAGCTTGAAAACTGCCATACATCATCGCTTGCGTCCAAACTCGCAAACTGAGGATCAATATTCACCAGATTTCCCGAACCGGAATTATCGTTAGTTTCTAAGGGGAACTCGTCATTTGAGCTGCCAAAGGAGAGATTGTTCTGAAAACTTGTTTCAGTAATAGATACAGCTTGTGTGAAGTCATTGGGCCTCGAACCGAGAAATATATTATTCGCAACAAGGGCGTTTCTTAATGTCAGGAAAGTGTAGCTTGCAGAGGAACCATCACTTAGAAATAAATTATTCCGGAAAATCGCACCGTTTCCGGCTTTGATGCGATGATTATTTCCTGTGAAAATGTTGTTCGAAACAACAAAATTCGACACTTTTGAGTCGGTCGGAAAATCAATACTACTATTGTTCACAGAAGATGCATGGATAATATTTCCCTGTAGAATGAGGCCTGCTACCTGCTGTTCATCGCTTGGATTATCAGGTATTCTTAAGCCGTTAATCCGGCTTTTTTGAATAAGAATATTGCTGACGGTAAACTCCTGCGGATCTTCGAAATTAATTGTTGAAGCTACGACTCCCTCAATAGATGAATTGCTGCCGGAGGAGGTGATTGTAATTTGACCGACCAAAGAACGCCCTGGCGCGTCTGTATCGGGATTAAATCCGATTCCATAAATTTGCAATGATTTATTGAGCGTAAAATTTCCATAACTGTCGCCACTTGGTATGATGTGCAGAACATCCCCATCGCTTGCCGCATCTATGGCTTCCTGAATGCTGGCATACACGTTACTGCCGTCTGGCGCGCCGGAGGTGTTGTTTACCACATGCACCGTCTGAGCGTAGGCGAATCCGGCAGTGATAAAAATAAATATAAGGGTGATGAATGTTGTGTGTAGCAATGCTTTCATAATAGATACCTGTAGTTCAGTGTTTGGTACTGCTGAGGACATTTGATTTCTCAATTTCCGCTTCTCGCCTGAATGGTCACGTTCAGGTCTTCATCCGTGCCAATCACGGCCGGCAGGTTGAGTGTCTGAATAAGGGGAAGGGGCACGCCGGTCAGGTCGAAGGGAGACGAGCCGCCGAAGATGCCAAGATCAGAGCCATCCGTTCCTGCGCCAATAGCGGGAGAGCCCGGCTCAAGACTGGGATCCCAGGTGAAGTTCCAATTATTATTTGTTGGTTCCAGATCTACGAACTGCGGGTCTGTATCTACGAGGTTTCCGGAGCCGGTGTTGTTGTTCTGCCCGATTGGGAATCCCGTTAGATTTGAGCCAAAAGTAAGATTGTTTTGAAATGAGGTAAACTGCACTGATAATGTAGTTGGTCCTGTAGGACCGACACCAAAGAATATATTATTGAATACGTGTACATTATTTACAGAGTTGAAGGCGAGAACGCTACTACCCCCTCCCAAAAACAGGTTATGTGAAATTAAAGCCTGGTTTCCAGCAGAAATATATCTTGATCCGGATGTGAAAATATTGTTTGTAATGATAACATTTGAGGTGTTGTTTCCGGTATTTAGAGTTATTGAAGCTGTGGCAGTATTATTATCCTCAAAAAGATTATTTTGAATAAGTAAGCCGTTAACAGTACTTAATTGATTCTGAAGGAGACGGCTATTAAAACGGTTATATCTAATCGTCAAATCTGAGACGGAAACGTCATTTGCGATGTCAAACACACCAAGCCAAAGCCCTTCAATAGTAGAACCGCTGGCATTATTTTCTATGGTAATTGATAGAACCCTACTTAAAATGGGCGCCTGCTTATCGGGGTTAAGACCAAGACCACTAATTTTAAGAGACTTGTTTACAGTAAAACTCCCATAGCTATCCTGGCTGGGTACAATATGAATGATATCCCCGTCACTTGCGGCATCTATGGCATCCTGCACTTCGGTGAAGACATGGTCGCCACTTGGCGCGCCGGGGGTATTGTTTACCACGTAGGTGGTTTGCGCCAGAAGCAAACCGGCGCTGCTAAAGGTCAATAATGCTGTTAGTAGTACTGTATATAAAGTTTTCATAATATGATCAAAAGAGTTTTATAGTTGGGAAATTCAGGCTTGGATTACAATTGTAGTTAAGGATGAATTCAAATTATTTACGCTTTACCACCAAATAACTGTTGTTAGGGCAGTGGTCTGATTAAAAACTTTTACACTGAAATCAGTTCTATAAATAGGTGTCGTGTCGTACCGCTCAAGTGTATTGTCAGGTATTGACTATTATGTATTGTGTTCGATGAGGTCACTTAGAGGCAGATTGTATTCAGTAAAAATCCAGTATTGAGACTATTTATTTATGTATGTATGAACTGATCATCATAAAGCTTTAAACCATAGTAATTTCAGTAGGTAATTTTTATAACTGATTAATTACACTCTAATGAAAACAATTTAGCTTATCACACAGCTGTTTAAAAACGAATGTGACGAATGGGCTAAAAAGCGTGACAAGCGGTTCATTTCTTGTAAAAATTGCTATATTAGAGACGTTATGCTTTTATAAATCTTTTGAATAATGAGTTAAGTCATCGTTTAATTTTCTTTAAAACGTACTCTGTAGGCACTGGAATAGTCGGATGTTGTGAAGCCTTCTTTTGCTCATTAAAATTACCGTTATGAATCGCTTTTGTTTTCAATCGTTAGCAATTATGTTGCTACTGATGCTCTCTGTGCCGCATGTATCCGCGCAGCAGTTTACACCCGGTCATCGTGGTATGACCGATACCTCAACTTTTCGGGAACAGCTCCGTAATGCTTCTACCGATGAGCAGAAGCTGAGAGTCTACCGGCAGTTTAGCACCCCTCGCTACAACTTGGCTATAGATACCGTTCTTGCAATGGCCAAAGAAGTTAACGCACTAAACTTTAGCCCGGGTGTACAGGCTGCAAATTACCATTATATAAAAGGTCATGCTTTTTCAAGAGTAAGTCCGGATTCATCGATCTATCACTATAGTCGAGCGGTACATTATTTCAAAGACCAGAATATGCAGGAATTATATCTAAGTTCTATTTCTCTGCTCTCGAGCGAAATGCTGCTTTCCGGTCGAATACTCAGCGCTGAGGAAATTATTCTGGATGCTATAGCGTATGCAAAAGAAAACGATGTGCCTGAGCGTAATTTACGCAGCTTTTATTCGCAGGCAGCTGCCATTTATGCCCGCACTATGGCACACGATCAGGCCATTTACATGAGCGAACGCATTCTGGAGTTTCAGAATGATGAATTAACGCAGTGTAATACCAAACAGCATATTGCTACTTCTTTGTATGAAATGGAGCGATATTCTGAGGCTCGGGAGAAGCTGCAAAGCTGCGTTAACTCCGAAACGCTCGACATTCAGCTTGCTGCGGGTTTAAATTTACGAATGAGTGAAATATATCTGGCTAAAAATGATACCACCGAATCTTTATACTGGTTAGAGCAAGGAGTAGAACGAGCAAAAACCTCGGGAAATCTGAATCTGGAAAGTAGCATGCTGGCCCGGAAAGGGACCCTTCTAATTGATTCAGGCGAAATTGAAAAGGCGACTCAGGTTAGCACTCGCCTTAGTGAAGGTGTTTTCGAGAGAATTGCTCCGCATGCCATGATTTGGAGGAAAGTGTATCTTGCCCTGTATCATTACTCGGTAGAAAATTATGATGATTCGCTTGCAAATGCAGAAACCGCAATCCAATTTGCAGAACGCTTCAATCTTGAAAATGAACTTGGCTCACTTTACGACACCCGTGCCTCGGTATATGAGGCGCAGGGTGATATGGAAAAAGCCCTGACCGAAACCCGGCGACAAATTGGGCTGAATGAAAGCATCGCGGCCGCAAGAAGTGAGCGGGAAGAGGCAAGCGCCCGTATTCGCTATGAGTTACGAATGAATGAAGCCAGCTTGTCATCCGCACTGCAGAGGCAGCAGAGCGCTACGACCCGATTTTGGTTCACGCTTATCTTTTCGGTTGGTTTGGTTTTTGGCCTGGCCTATATCTACCGCCGTTATCAGATTTCGCAGGCGTCGGTCGAAGATATATCCGAAAAATTAACGCAGGCAGAAGCCGAGCATGAAAAGCTTCAGAAGTATATTGAGGAAAGAAACCGGAAATGGGAGTCAGAAAGGGAAAAGGAAACCAAAGCGCTGACTGATGAAGATAAGCTCGCCAAGAGCAGTGGTAATAGCATAGAGCGTGCAGAACCAGAATTTGTAGAGTTTAACAAAAAAATGAAGCTGGCCTGCGATTCCATTAGTTACGTGCAGGCGGATGGCAACTACGTGAAGATTTATAAAGCGAACGGTAACGATAACGGCAAGCAGACACATTTTCTGGAGCGGATGTCTCTAAAGAAAGCTATGGAGATTTTGCCACCTAATGTATTTGTAAGGCTGCACAGGTCTACCGTGGCAAACATCAATCATATTGAGCTGATAAAAAGCGACTCCGTAGTATTGAGAAACGGAACAGAGCTACAAATGAGCCGCCGATACAAAAAAGAACTCGCAGATTCTCTGCCGGTTGTATAAAAAGGGTTGTCCAGCGCATTTGCGCTCCGCGTCCCTAGCTTAACTTCCGCAAAAAGACCGTGTAGTGGCTACAAATCAACTTATTTAAC
>JAIULZ010000133.1 GCA_022565805.1 Balneolales bacterium | reverse complement strand
AACCATTATTAAAATTTAGGTATAAAATCACTTTACAGATCCCTCTATTCGAACTGCCACAGTTGAGCCTGCTCCTAAAAAATCTGAGCCATTTATTAATAAAAAGAGGCTTAACGTTTGTTAAAGATTGGAAATGCAACAAATTATTATGAGTGTGCCTGCGCTAAATAGTGTAAATTGGTAACCATACACAATTTTCGTGAACGCATAGAACATTTTTAGGCATTGAATTTTTACTATCTCGATTTTCCGCAGTACTTAATCAGCGATGTCTTGTTTTCCCAAAAATGCGTTCGAACATTTAACTTGACCCGCAATAAGTATCTGAAACGCTAAACATCAGCCACAGTTATTTAAAAATTTTTGGTTCTGAATCATTTAAATGAATTTATCAGGCCAAAACAACATGTAATGTTTCATCCTATGGTGCACCCCGACTCAAACTTTAAGGGTAATTCTTTTTTATTGAAAAAAATCGTACTAAGCAGTTTTTTCACTGCTTTCATGAGCCTATTACTGCTTTTTTGCATAAACAGTGCTGAGGCTCAGCCAAGCCCCGGCTCTGATCACGCCGAGGTTAGTATGCGATCGCAGCAGTCTGCAGTACCGGCAGGTTCCGAAACAAGAATAGGATTTCATTTCGATCTCGAAGAAGGCTGGCATACCTATTGGCAAAACCCCGGGGATTCTGGAATACCTGCAAGAATAAGCTTTACACTCGATGATGGCTTTAAAACCGGAAACATAAAGTGGCCATGGCCGGAAATCTTCGAAGAGGGACACCTCATTACATACGGATATAAAGACCAAGTAATGCTGATGGTGCCGGTTCAGGTTTCGTATGATACCAAGCCGGGGCGCTATCTTGTAAATGCCCGGCTTGAATATCTCGTTTGTAAAGATGTTTGTCTTCCCGCATTTGAGTCGCATCAGGTAGAAATTGAAGTTGTTTCTTCTACAGCTGAAGCTTTACCTTCTGAGGATGCTGCTGTATTTGAATACTTCTTGAGTAAAATACCCGTGGAAACAGATGTTGAGGCTACTTTTTCAAGAACAGGTCGTGATATTGAGCTTTATCTTGATTTAGATCAATTGGGCAAATATGCGCAAATCCAAAGAATGCAGAACGCTTCCGTATACTTTTATGGTTTACAAGATGATGCTATCGAACCTTCTGCCCCGCAGCAACTGCGCCTGGACGAGCAGGGATTTGCTATGATACTACAGCAGTCGAGGTACAGGAATGAACCCTTAAATATTCTTGAAGGAATTCTTACCATAAAAACCGAAAGTGGCATGCGCGCACTTGAAATAAAGGCAACGGAACGCTCTTTATAATCAGATACTATAAGAATATAAATAACCCTACATAATCTAAACCGTCAGAATCCTATGAAAAACTTAATTTTATTACTTAGCATCACGCTTTTGGCTTTGTTTGCTTGGAATGGTATACAAAAAGGCGAGGAAACCCCAAATAGCGCGGTGGTTGGAGAAGCAGCCCCGGGATTCACTCTTGTAGATTCCCATGGCAATGAGCATAGTCTTGGTGATTTCGCCGGTAAATTTGTTGTGCTGGAATGGCTTAATCACGATTGTCCTTTTGTTAGAAAGTTTTACGGTGCAGGTGAAATGCAGCGTCTGCAGCAGCATTATACCGAACAGGATGTTGTATGGCTTTCTATTATTTCTTCCCGTGAGGGCGAGCAGGGTTACATGAAGCCGGATCAGATTAATACTGCGAATTCAGATAAAAATGTGGCTGCCACTGCCGTACTTATTGATGAGCCCGGTACCGTCGGTCGTCTTTATAATGCGAGAACAACCCCACATATGTTTGTAATTAATCCCGATGGTGTGCTTATTTATGATGGCGCAATCGATGACAAACCGACTGCCAATCCATCTGATATCCCGGGTGCACGTAATTACGTTGCCGAAGCGCTTGATGCTGCTATGAATGGCGGACAGGTTACCGTGTCTACGACGCGTCCATACGGTTGCAGCGTAAAGTACTAATATTTCATTCTCTGAAAGAAGCTTTCATAAATCATCTTTATGACATTTTCCAAAAGCCTTTGGCTCAGATAAGTTTCTGAACCGAAGGCTTTTTTATTTTGATATGGTCGGTATTCTAAAATCCCTAATTATTATTTTTTGAAAAAGTTATCTTAAAGCTTCTATTTTGTTCGTTCTCATATCAGGTTAAAAAATGACTCGAGTTTCGTAGGCTTCAAAGTCTGAACAATTATGCTTTATCACGTACTGAAGACGGGCGAAAAAGTAATATACCTCGCCATCATTTACATTAGTTCAAAGCGTTTGTGCGTTATTAGCAGCTCTTAGCGTTAAATAAAACTTCATAATATCGATCATGTATCTTCTACGGCAATTTATTTCGTTTGGCCTAATTACTATTTTCATAGCTATCGCTGCAAATTCATTGTTTGCAGATAGTAACAAGAGTTTTTCAGTTGAAACGGAATCTGAAAATTTACCGGATTGGGCACAATTATTCGATGAGGGTAGCATCGCCGATATAGCTCGTCTTGCATCGCCACACCGGGCGGTTTTGCTGGGAGAAGCATCACATGGTACATCAGAATTTTATACGATTCGTGCGGCGCTTAGTAAGGAACTTATTCGCGAGCACGGTTTTTCGTTTATAGTAGTGGAGGGCGACTGGGAGGCAGCCTGGGCCGTAAATAGTTTTGTAAAGGGCAAAGAAGATGCCCCGGCAACCGCAGAGCAGGCTCTGGATTCATTCCAGCGTTGGCCACAGTGGATGTGGAATAACGAGGAAACACTGGCACTTATTCGTTGGATGCGTGAATGGAACGACAAGCATGCAGCGCCCGGTGAAAAGATCGGTTTTTATGGAATGGATATTTATGGCTATAACAGCTCGATTCAATTTTTAGCTAATCTGGCTCCTCAGCTGCAGGATATGGGCTTTGGCACCGAAATGCGGGTTGCCATGCATTGTATGAACAGGCATCGCGGAAATCAGCGCGCATACCTGGAAAGCGTAGCCCGCACCGGAGAGCACTGCGGCTCTGATCTGCGCAGGCTGGTAGAAATACTGGAGCATGCAGATGTTCCTGCTGGCTTTTCAGATTCGGATTGGCTGCATGTTGTGCAGCAGGCGAGAGTGGTTCGGCAGGCTGATCTTCACCTCAGAGGTATGTTACGACAAGGACCGGCCTCGTGGAACGAGCGGGCAAGTAATTTCCAGAATACGCTGGAGGTTCTGCTTGATTTTTATGGTGATGAAGCAAAGGGAATAGCATGGGCGCATAACACGCACATCGGTGATGCACGCGCCACCGAAATGTCGCTGTCGGGCATGCACAATATCGGGCAGCTTGCGCGTATTGCCTTCGGAGAAGAAAATGTTTTTGCCCTGGGATTTGGGACGTTTCGCGGTACGGTTAAAGCCGGTTTTGAGTGGGAGGGGCCAATGAGAAGGGTTACCATACCACATGCTACAGATAGAAGTGTGGAGAATATGCTGTTTAATTTAACCGGAACCGATCAGTCGGTTTGGATAAATTTAAGACAGAATGAATCTATCCATGCGCTGCAGGAACAAATGCCGCATCGTGCAATAGGCGTTGTGTATGATCCCGCTATGGACGCACGTCAAAATTACGTGGGAACAAACATGCCTGGTCGATATGATGCTTTTATCTTTATACCGGAGACAGAAGCGCTGAATGCCAGATAAACCTGATTTGCAACTCATCTGGTTTAAACAGGTACAGTTCTTCAACTGCCGGAAGCGGCTATCACAAACCTGATTTCTTCGTATGTAACATCTTGCCCTGCTGCTTCTTTTATTTCCTTAAGCCGCGCATTGGGGTTATTTTTTACTATTTCATGGATTTGATTAATAGTTGAGGAGTCTACCAGCTCTTCTACTTCAATCATACCTCTGCCCACATAAATTTCCAGATGCCCGCAAATAGTAGATGTGGCCAATCCACGCTCTGCGGCAACTTCTTCAATGGTTTTACCAGTGCGATAAATCTGATAACTGAGGGCGGCACTTTGCAGTCTGCCGGCGGATGGTTTTCTTTCGGCGGAGTTTTTATTTATACCAGCTGAACCTGTTGGATTATTTTGCGCAGACTTTCGGTATAAATGGTTTGGCTTTGGCGCAATATCGTGTTCCTTACAAAACTTTTGAATCACATCGATAAAAGTAGAACCGTATCTCTCGGTTTTAACCTGTCCGAAGCCATTTATGTAATGCAGGTCGCCTAATGTTTGCGGGAAAAAAGTGGCTAGCTCATGTAGGCTCTTATCGGAAAGCACAACGAATGGAGGTTTGCCTTCCTCGTCGGCTATTTCTTTACGAACAACCCGCAAACGCTCGAATAAGCGCCTGTCGGAGCCGTTGTCTGATGATTTATCTGCGCCGGTTCGCTGATGCACAGGTCTGGCATCTGGTTTTTCCTGTACAATAAATTTTTCTTCTCCGCGAAGCAGCTTCATACTTTCCCCGGTAAGTTTATAAACCGGCATTGGGTTGCCTTCCTGGCTAAGGTAGCCTTTAGAGCAAAGTTCTCGAAGTAGTGATTTCCAAAATGTCGCAGGCCGATCGCTCCCCACCCCGTAGGTTTTAAGCGCCCGCATCCAATCCGTCATTTTTTTAGATTGCGATCCCTTTAAAAGAAGTGTTATCATCTCGGCTCCGTAGGTTTGGTTGAGCCGGGCAACAGCCGAAAGTGCTTTCTGTGCTTCAGTTGTATAATCTACCGAATGGTACTCGCTAAGGCAGACATCACACTTCCCGCAAACATCGGGATGCGATTCCCCGAAATAGTTCATCAAATACTGGCGCCGGCAGCTTCTTAATTCACAAAATGCCACCATTTGATTCAGTTTATCGAGCATTATGGCCGTTTGCGCATCATTCCCGTCTATAGTGGCGAAATAACGCAATGTGTGCATATCCCCATAGTTGAAAAAAAGCAGCGCTTTGCTTTCGAGTCCGTCTCGCCCGGCCCGGCCCGTTTCCTGATAATAGCTTTCTATATTTTTGGGCATACTCATGTGCACCACGAATCGGACATTCGACTTATCTATGCCCATTCCAAATGCAACGGTTGCAACAATAACTGAGATTTCATCTTTCAGAAAAAGATCCTGACATCGCTCGCGCTCATCCCGTGAAAGCCCCGCATGATAGGCCATGGCCTTAAATCCAGCCGCATTAACTTGCTCTGCCAGCTCTTCGGTTGAAGAACGTTTAAGGGTGTAAATGATGCCCGCTTCACCTTTATTTGTATTCAGGAAATCGATTAGCTCTCCGGTAGAATCTACCGAGTCGCGTACTTCATAGAATATATTACTTCGGTTAAAACTGGAGGTAAAAACCTGCGGATTTTGCAGCTTAAGCTTGGCAATGATATCGTCGCGGGTGGTTTGGTCGGCGCTCGCCGTAAGGGCAATTACAGGAGTAGAAGGGAAGCGGCTTTTGAGAACAGAAAGCTCAAGGTAATCGGGGCGAAAATCGTGTCCCCAGTGCGAAATACAGTGCGCTTCATCTACGGCAATTAGCGAAGGTTGCAGTTGATCGAGCATAGATAAAAAGGCGCCGTCCTGGCCCTTAAATCTTTCCGGAGCAACGTAGAGCAGCTTAATCTGGCCAGTCTTAACGCGGTGGGTAACCTCATTTTGTTCTTGCCAGCTCATGGAAGAATTCAGAAATGCGGCTTCTATCCCGTTAGCTTGTAGTGCATCTACCTGATCTTTCATAAGAGCGATCAAGGGGGAAACTACGATTGTAACGCCGGGCATAAGCATAGCCGGAATCTGGTAGCAGAGAGATTTCCCGCCACCTGTGGGCATCAGAACAAAAACATCGTGTCCTTTTAAAACTTCCATAATTGCTTCCCGCTGATTTGGGCGGAAAACAGAATAGCCGAAATAGGTGCTTAAAACCTGTTCGGGTTCATTTAGTGTTAAATTTTGCATGGCCTAAGGTAACATTTGCGAATGCATATCTCCAGTTAAAAAGTAAGCAGATTTTCAAGTCAAAAGCGATTTAAGAAATATTCGAAAATTACAATTGCACTTGGGAATCTGCTCTTTTATATAGCTGAATCCTGAAAACCTTACAAAATTGAATTGTTTGGATGTTTTAAAAAAATACAGAAGACGCGCAAAAGAGTGGCTTTGCAAAGTCTCCCATAAGCATGCTGCTCAGCTTAGTTAGAGTTTAGCCACACGCTGTAGTTTTCGCGGCGTTCTGTAACTTTCTGAAGATAATTTCTGGTTTCTTCGTAAGGCAGGTTTTCAATGAGGAAAGCAAAATTTTCTTCAGGGCTCATTTCATTTGCGCGCCGAACGGCGGCTCTTACGCTTGTAGAGCCGGTATAAGCCCGCGCCACATTTCCGGCTCCGGTATTATAGGCCGAAATAATCATGTACTCATGAACCAGCGGAGAGCTTACTCCGGTAATATATCTGCTGCGAAGAATATCGAGATAAGTGGTGCCGAAAAGCAGGTTGTTATCCGGGTCGTAGAGGAAATCGGGAGCTGGTATGCCATCCTGACCGTTAAGCTGCCTGTAGACGTCGCGGCCTGCGCTTGTTGGCACAATTTGCATAAGACCGAGAGCATTTGCGTGTGACCTTGCAACTGGGTTGAAAAAAGACTCGGTATGAATAACGGCCAAAACAAGAGCGGGGTCTAGGTCGTATCTACTGCTATGTTCCAGAAGGTTTTCACGAAAACGCTCGGCTCTAACGCGAATATGATCAGGAATAAGCGTAAATGTTGTTCTCATGATAACGGGCGTTTCACCCGTATTTTGTTGTTGCCGGCTTTCGTTAGGTACGCTGCTTATTTCGGCCTGTTCTGCGAGTTTTTCCGCTTTTTGGCGCAATTCAGCTTCTGTCTGTGAATCGAGCTGCCCCGCGAGTACCGGCTGGTCTGTTGCCGGTTGGGGGTCTTCTGCCAGGTATTCTTCCACCGTACCCCTGCTCTCGGCAAGAGATGAAATTGCTTGCTGTAATCTTTGTCTCAAAGCCTCTTCCGATTCGCCCGCCTCAGCAAGAACTTCAACGGCTACTTCACCAGTTTCGAAATCAAATTCCCAGCGGGCGTTTCCATTTTGGGCATACTCTGTATAACGAGACTGGGTGCGCTCATTAAAAGAGCCCCATCTTTCCATCATCTCGTTTCGGAAAGCAGTGAAGCGGGCTTCTTCTGCAATTCGAAATGCTTCAAATGCCTGAGCTTGCATAATGGTGCCGCTTCTTTCGGCGGTTTCAAATGAAGCCTGAGCACGACGCTGCTGTTCCCGGAATTCATCAAATGTTTGTGCCTTGGCCAATTGAGTTTCAAGAACTAGGCTAAACATGAAACCGCAAATTAAACAGCCGAAAATGGCTGATCCAAGTCGAGTGGTTAGATTAGAAAATACAGACATAAGCAAAAGAGTTAGGTTTATAATTAAGTACTAAACCGAAAGAGATGAGCGACATTTCGAAAACGGGCTTTAGGGGGCAGGTATTATGCAATGATTAATTCCTGTAAAACAAGCTATAAAAAAGTCTTATGAAGGACAATAAGATATATCGAAGTTCAAATTGAAGGATCACCAAAAGTGATTTCAATCCTAAATCTTAGATTTGGGCGTTCAAGATTATCGCTTTCATTTGTTTTAATAGTAGCTCTCTGCAGATTTCCTCATTTAAAGGACACCCCGATTCGATTTTGATAAGCTAATGTTTTTGAGCTAATTCACTAATACTTGTCTTCGGTTAATACAATGTTCACCAAGAGTAGTAAAGCGACTCACAAAAGTCAGGAAAGTTTCATGTCAGGTAGAGTTTTGCTAGTAGCTGTAAATAATAGAGCTTATACTTCTTAACTGGCTTTATGATGGCTGATTGTGAACTTCGACAATTAAAACAATACGTTATACTCTTTGCCACCAATAAAGCAGTTCGCAAATCTACTTTATCTGTGAGTTCAAAAGGTGGCAGGCCCAAGGCGTTTATTATTCATCACAAAAATGAATGCTGTAAACAAATCATCTGTTGTGTTTTTAACACAGACCATAAAGAGTTTGAATTCATATTACATTAACTTTTGGTTAGACAGACTTAGCTTTAGAGAATTGCGGTTAAGAAAACATCAATAGGCATGCGAAAAAATGCTGTATAAAAAAAGAAATTAGCTATTTAAATGTTTGACATATAAATGTTTGACATAAAATATTCTCTGCTTTATTGTATGGTTCGCCGTTTTTATAATTCCCAGGTAAATCCCGGAGTCTGATTGTTGCTGCTTTATGTTTCACAAATACGAAAGCAGTTTTTCTATTTTATGAATTAGGTTTATATTCACAGAGTTTATTTTTCTCTACACACTTTGATTGATATGCTTGAAAAAGATTTATTAAGTCGCTTAAAAGAATTAAGCAAAGATGAAGCATCCTTTAAGCAGCTTGTAGAAATCGTCGGGGCTGAAAGAGACGAAGCGCTTAAATACAAAAATTATTTGAGCCTGCTTGAATCGGCTGTACGCAACGATTATGATTCCATCATAGTTACAGACCTCGAGCTCGACAATCCGGGCCCTCGTATTTGTTATGTTAACGACGGTTTTGAAAAAATGACGGGCTATATGAGGGAGGAAGTAATAGGTAAGACCCCCAGAGTTCTACAGGGCGAAAAAACCGATCGTGCTACCTTAGATCGATTGCGTTCTAACTTAACGAAAGGAAATTCCTTCTTTGGTCAAACGGTGAATTATCGTAAAGATGGTTCTGAGTATATAAATCAGTGGGATATTCACCCGCTCACCGATAGAGATGGTAAAATTACCCATTGGGTGTCGTATCAGCACGATATTACAGACAGAAAGCGCTCTGAAAAGAAAGTTGTTGATACATCTACCGAATTTGATGATCTGTTTGAAGAATCCAAAAAAGCATACATCGATTTAACACATGAAGGTGTAGTTGCCGATTCTAATAAATCGGCTCGGGAAATGCTTGGTTATCAAAAAGAGGAAATGGATGGAAAGCATATCTGGGAATTTACGCCAAGTAATGCTGTAGCCAATATTAAGTCTGTTTTTAACGATACGTCTGTAGAAAACTTTGGCTCTAATAACGCCCTCAAAATTATCTTTCGTCGTAAAAATGGTTTACCACTTCAGGCCGAACTGCGCTTTAAGAATGTCTCTAATAATGGAACAAAGCTACTTAGAGCCATTGTTTCTAATGCAAGTATGAAGAAAAATGTGCTTGAGATATTGAAAAAAAGAAACATAGGTTTCGATAAAATATTCGATCGTAAAAACGACTTTACCTATGGTTTTTCTAAGAGCGAGAGTGGTTCTGTGTATATAGAATGGATTTCGGATGGCTTCGAAGCCCTTACTGGTTACACAGCAGATGAGTGTAAGGGAGAAGATGGCTTTAATAAACTTATACACCCTGAAGATCTTACTATTGCCAAGCTTCATTATCTGAAGGTAACCAATGGTGTTTCTTCTACTCAACAATTCCGTATAATTGCCAAGAATGGTGAGGTTAAGAAGGTTGTTGATTACTCTAAGCCCGATATAGAGTCTGAAGGTGCATTTAAAGGTTCTTTTGTCGCAGCGGGAGAAAATGAGCTCGAAACCGTATAGATTAATATTCTACGACTTTGATTTTTAATGCAAAAAAGCCATCCTCCTAAAAGGGGATGGCTTTTATATTAGCAGACGTCAACCTCATTGTCATTGTCGGAAGAGTATTTACAAATATTGGTGATGCTGATAGTTGTTAAAACTCGGTTTGCACCGATCACTTAGTGAGGTTTTAAAAGCAAATCAGAACTTAATGTAAATAGGCTGCTTATCTTCAGAAGAGCGACGAATTGCCTCTGTAACAGCAATTTCTACTTCATCTTTATTTTCGGCACTTACAAAAATAGTGTTCTGCTCATTTAAATCTAATGATGATGATGCCGCTGCACAGGTTACGGTAATATGCATCGGGCTGTATAGACCAAAAGTAATTGCGTTAGCTACCATATTTAGAAATGATAGCTTTGTATCTACAATGGCTACACCATTTGGGCATTGTTGCGCAACATTAACAGTAGAAGGGGGTACCAAACCACCAATAAAACTATGTGCCCATGCATTTTCAATTACGGTAGCGGATGGCTGTGCACCTGTTGTAATACGAGCATTATAACAACCGGCAAGAATAAAACCGGCAATAAGCATTAGAAGTGCAATTTTTTTATTCATAGATATTAGATTTATTAATTATAGATGATTGTAAAGGTTTTAGTCACTAGTGTCCGGTTAAGCAATTTTCCCATCCATACAAAGTGTTGCTGCACAG
>JAIULZ010000132.1 GCA_022565805.1 Balneolales bacterium | reverse complement strand
CCCATAACCAAATTATAGGCTATCAAATTGAAGATTATAAATCACTTTTGCTGATCCCTCTATTCGAACTGCCACAGTTGAGATCAGGTTCTGCTTAAATCCAGGCTATATCTGCAATCAATTACAATAATTAAGTTCGGTTGAGTTTTTACCGGACATTAATGATTAGTAATTAGTAGTTAGCAATTAACAATAAACAGAGCGGTATTTTTCTCGATAAGGCATCAAATTGGCAGAAAAAAACTCCCGAAGCGCTAACCGACGGTTCCCCGATTGGTCGGGGCAGGCTGCAGCGAGGCGCGCAAATTCGCCCGACAAACTCAATTTAGCCCTACTTCATGATGTGCCAATTGCAGCTTTGTTTTTAAAATAAACTCCACGGCCAACTCTCGGGTGTTGTAGCGGCGAATTCCATCCATTCGTTTTTTGTAGGGTGATGCAATCCCAGCTTTAATGCAATCAGAGACAGGCCGGCTTTACGTGTTTTGGGAGTGTCGGTATTTCCGTATTTCACGTCTCCCACCAATGGAAATCCCTGCGCTGCGCACTGAACCCGCACTTGATGAGATCGTCCGGTTTCGAGCTCGATTTCAAGCAGCGTATAATCGGCAGCAGAGCCAATGCGCCGGTAGTGAAGTATCGCTTTTTTAGCATCCGGACGCCCGGAATCTACGGACTTCACGATATTGGTTTCGCGGTCTTTTTCAAGAAAATGGGTTAGGGTTTCTTCCGCTTCTGTTTGCCCTTCTACCACAGCGTGATAGATTTTCTTTATGGTTCTTTTCCGGAATTGATCCGACAGTCGGCTCGCGGCCTTAGATGTTTTTGCGAAGACCATTACACCCTGCGTCGGTCGGTCGAGCCGGTGAACCAGACCCAGAAACACATTTCCGGGCTTTTCATCTCTCTCTTTTATGAAGTTTTTGAGCGAAGTAAGCAAATCCATATCTCCGCTGCTGTCTTCCTGAGCAGGCATATTGGCCGGTTTGTGCACCACTAAAAGGTGGTTGTCTTCAAAGATGATGTGTGCCGGTGGAGTTGGAGCCTTCATTTCGGAATTTGCCTTATGGGTTAAATGAGAATGCGTTTGATTACTGAGTTAAAATAACAGCCTGAAATTCAAACTTCAGTCATAAACTGTAATTCGCCTTCAATGTACGAACGGAGGCCTCATTCATCCCAAAAAAAGAGTCGGCAAACTTTTTATTTGTTATTTGCCGACTCAACCTTGCTAAAAAGATCTCACAACTCATGTATTAAGAAGCTTTCGGGCTTTTTTGAATAGAATGTTGTTTTCAAGATGCACATGCTTATGAAGATCTTGTTCGAACTCCTCAAGCCCTTTATATAGTACCTGATAGGTTTGGCACGCGCCCGATGGAGTCGTGTAATCGTGGCTTAACAGGCGGATTTGTTTCATGATATCGCCAGCCGACTCATGCTCATTCTCCATTTCTTCCAGCAATTCATTAAGCCGTTTTTTAAGATCATCCGAAATCTTGCCGTTTTCCTCAACTTCCCGCGTGGCCTTGGTTATTAACGGAAATGCATGGGATTCTTCAGAAACAAGATGCTCCATAAGTTCTGGTACAAGAGCCGATAACAGATGATAAATCTCGGTGTTCTCGGGATGTGTATTTCCGTGGCGGGAGGCTACTTTAGCAGCAAAAGCCAATAGCTCTTCGCTCTTTCTTCTTACATAGCGATGGTGTGTTTCTACAATATAGGTTGTGAGCAGCGGCACACTCCATTGAGCATAATTTTCTGAGCCACCACTTTCTGTGCATTCCTGCTGCAGCTCGTTTAAAAGCTGTAGTGTATTTAGTTTCTTTCTTCGGCAGGCTTCCTCTAAGGAAATGCCGCCACCGCAGCAAAAATCGATACCATACCGGCGAAACAAGCCGGCTGCCCGATAGTTGATAGCTACAATTTCGCCTATTTGCTGTTGTTCATTGAGAATTTGCATAGTCGTACCATTTGATGAAAAATACAGGCTGATGCGCAGAGCATCATTGCCTGAAGATAAAAGAGTAATTTGTCTTTAATTAAAGATAGTGCCCGGGCGTTGATGAATCAACTTATTTTAAGATAAATTTGTCTTTTATTGTAAATGGTATGAAAAACAATGTTCAGACTGCCTTTATTGGCAATTTTTATTTCAATATTCGTTTTTTTCAAATAAACGAAAGCAATAATTATCGGGCGTGGCAAGGGCTCATCTTCTGGTCGTTACCTTAGATTGAATAAATTAAATTTGCGCATGTTGCGAAATGCCCCTATATTTAAGACAAATTAGTCTTAAATGTTTAATCCGTCCAAAAATATGCTTCTTTCCAAAGCCTGTATCTACGCCATTCGCGCTTCTCTTTACATTGCTGCAATGCATGAGCAGCAGCGGCCGTTTGTGCCCATACGGGAAGTAAGCGACAAGCTGAATCTGTCTTTTCATTTTCTGACCAAAATTTTCCAGCAGCTTACTTCTGCCGGGCTCATGAAATCGTATAAGGGCCCGAACGGGGGAATTGCATTCACCAAAAAGCCGGCAGAAATAAAGCTTATAGAAATTGTGGCAGCCGTAGACGGGCTGGGGCTTTTTCATGAGTGTGTGCTCGGTCTTCCGGGTTGCGGTAAAAACAAACCTTGTCCGCTTCATGATAAGTGGGCGTATACGCGGGAAGCTCTTCAAATAATGTTTAGCTCTACTAGCCTCGATGAACTTACAAGTAAAGGCAAGAGAATGAATTTGAGGCTATCCGATGAGATTTCTATGGAAGACCTTATAAGTCCTTAGTATTTGAGGGCTTTTTTTTAACCCTAATTAAGACAAAATACTCTTTTAACTGAAACGGAAACTGTTAATAAAACTAACTCAGCAAACTTAAATCGTAATCAATTATGAAATATGCAGCCTTTATAGCCTCCATTTTGCTCGTTGCAAGCCTTGTGGCATGTGGAAACAGCGACGGGCAAAATAATGAGCAAGCGCAGCGCAGCAGCTCAACTAACGGGGCAGAGCTAAGTAGTTTCGAGCTGGAACACGGTATCGGGCCAATTACCTCGAGAATGACCATCGACGATTTCGATCTGGGTATGGCACAGCGGGGTCGGGAGATATTCGAGTCTAAATGCGCGGCCTGTCATCAGATGGAAAACAGGCTGGTCGGGCCTCCGATTAAGGGCCTCACAGAAAGACGATCACCCGAGTTTTTAATGAATATGATTCTTAATCCGAACGACATGGCACGAAAACATCCCGAAGGCCAAAAAATGATGAGGGAATACATGATGGTGATGCCTTTTCAAAATATAAGTGAAGAAGAGGCGCGCGAGATTGTAGAGTATTTCAGAAAAGTAGATAAGGGACTCTAAGGGTCTGCCAAACTAAACAAGCTTCCGGCGGCCTTACTGCCGGTTCTGCACTAAATAATTAATGGAGTAACCATGATCAAAATGTTAACAACCAATAAAATAATTACGGGTATAGCCGTTCTAATCGGCTCGGCCCTGCTTTTTACGGGCTGTCCTTCGGGGCAGGGTAGCTTACTCGACCGCGGCGACGCTGCTCAAAAAACGTATGTCGCACCCGGCGAATACGACGAATTCTATGCTTTCTTCTCCGGTGGTTACAGCGGGCAGCTAAGCGTTTGGGGTCTTCCTTCGGGCCGCTTGTTTAAAAACATCCCGGTTTTTAGTCAGGACCCCGAAAGCGGCTACGGTTATTACGAAGAGTCTAAACCGCTGCTGCAAACTTCCTATGGCTTCATTCCCTGGGACGATTCGCACCACCCACACCTTTCCCAAACCGATGGCATTGCAGATGGTCGCTGGATTTTCATTAATGGAAACAACACTCCGCGCATTGCCCGCATCGACCTGCAAGTATTCGAGACCGTAGAAATTTTGGAACTACCAAATACCGGCGGTAACCACGCGTCTTCTTTTGTAACCACAAATACCGAATACATTGTTGGCGCAACCCGCTTTTCGATCCCTTTCGACGCCGATTTGGATGTACCAATCGACTCGTATAAAGACAACTTCGACGGTGCCTTCAGTCTAATAAAAATAGACCCGGAAACCGGCAAGATGGAGCTCGACTTCCAGATTATTGTACCGGCCTACAATTACGATCTTGCGCGACCCGGCAAGGGAAAATCAGCAGACTGGATTTTCTTTACCACCTACAATACCGAGCAGGCCCACACTCTTCTGGAGATTAACGCATCGGCAAATGATAAAGATTATGTAGCCGCTCTTAACTGGAGAAAAGCCGCAGAATACGTGCGTGATGGACGCGCCAACCTTATAGATGCCGAGTACTACCATAATTACTACGACAAAAGTCAGGGAATGGCAGTATCTGAAATTAAAGACAACGTTCTGGTTCTCGATCCTAAAGATGCGCCCGGCATTTTGTATTTCATGCCAACACCAAAATCTCCTCACGGCGTAGATGTAGATCCTTCAGGAGAATATCTGGTAGCCGGCGGGAAGCTTGCAACCGTTATTCCGGTGCACAGCTTCAGCCGAATGCTCGAAGCCATCGAAAATGAGCGCTTCATAGACGAAGTGAACGGTATTCCGGTGCTCGATTACGAAGCCACTATAATCGGTGAAGTCGAAAATCCGGGCCTTGGTCCGCTGCATACCGAGTTCGACGGCAGAGGCTATGCCTATACTTCGGTATATATTTCTTCCGAAATCGTAAAATGGTCGCTCGAAACTTTCGAAGTAGTAGACCGCATCGACGCCTACTACTCTATTGGTCACCTCATGATTCCGGGTGGCGATACCGTAAACCCATACGGTAAATACATGGTCGGTTTAACCAAGACGGCTAAAGACCGCTACCTGCCCACCGGGCCAAAGCAAAACCACCCAGCACAACTCTATGATATTAGCGGCGACAGAATGCAACTGCTGCTCGATTTCCCCACGATTGGCGAACCGCACTACGCGCAGGCCATAAGCCGGGATAAAATTATGCCAAATTCGCAGCGCATTTACGAGCTGTCTGATAATAACCATCCTCACGCTATAAAACGGGTTGCCGATGCGCGGGTTGAGAGGGAAGGAAACGTAGTTCGCGTGTACATGGCCAATATTAGAAGTCATTTTCGCCCCGATAATATCGAAGGTATAAAAATAGGCGATACGGTCTATTTCCACCTTACAAATCTCGAGCAGGAGTGGGATGTAGTGCACGGCTTTGCCATAAAAGGCATGAATAATGCCGAAGTGCTGCTCGCTCCGGGTCAAACTAAAACCCTAAAATGGGAACCGAAGCGAACCGGAATCTATCCGTTTTATTGCACGGCTTTCTGCTCGGCTCTGCACCAGGAAATGCAGGGATATGTTCGCGTATCGCCCGCAGGCTCGGATGTAGCGCTAAGCTGGAGAACCGGCGACCTTCTTACAAATTGATAACAAGAAACATAGTTAGCAAAGCAAAAGCTAAAGCTAAAGCAAAAAAATAACTATTAAAGGGTGATGGACTCCTTGCCCGACCCGGAAGCCATCACCCTATTAAAACGCAAACCTTGTAACCGCAAAGACCATGTCGCTCCAATCCAGAATTTTAATCATTTTTGCCGGGCTCATCCTCATCCCACTATGGCACATCCCCTTTTGGAGCATAAGTATGTCTGCGCCGCAATACCCCGAGGGTATCGGGATGTATATTTCCATAAATAATATTGAGGGGCATAACCGGCACGACATTCAAAGCATCAATATCCTGAACCATTATATCGGGATGCAGGAAATCAATAAAGAAGAAATTCCCGAGCTGCGCATCATTCCGTGGATTGTTATTGGGATGATCGCCTTCGCAATAGTTGCGGGCCTTACAGCCAGCCAAAAGCTTCTTGCGAGCTGGATTGTGCTTTTCGTTCTGCTTTGTATTGCGGGAATCGTGGATTACTGGTGGTGGGGCTATGAGTACGGGAATAACCTAGATCCGCAGGCGCCTATTAAAGTGCCGGGCATGAGCTATCAACCGCCAATTATCGGAACAAAACAGCTTTTGAACATTAAGGCATCGTCCTGGCCATACTGGGGCTCCGTTTTTATGATGCTGTCGATAAGTTTCGCAATGGCCGCCCGCTACATACCGGGCCGCAAATTATAAACACTGCCTGCAATTCTACTGATCGTCATCGAAAAACATGAAAAGAAATCTATCTCTCTTACTGCCGCTACTCATCTTTATGCTTCCGCTGTTGCAACACTGCGGTAAGCAAACCGATGATGCCGCACCGGCTCCAATATCCGGATTGGCAGCCGACCGGATGCCCTATAACGATGCCATATGTGCATTTTCTGGCGAACAAATCCGCACTGCCAGATATGGCGCACGAGTTGTTAACGGAACCGAGACGCTGCTTTTTCGAAGCGTAGAAGATATGGCCGGCTGGCTAAAAGCAAATAATAAACAGCCGGAAAGCCTGCGCCTGCATGTAGTCGATTTCATAGATGGAAAGCGATTTATAGAAGTTCATGAAGCCGTTTACCTGTACAGCAAGCTACGTCCTAGCCCGGGCGGGCATCACCTTTCTGCCCTCGACAAATCGAACGAGCACATGATACAAAGAGTCTACGAGGCGTATCCCGGGCGCTACTTAAGCTGGGAAGAAATGCTGGCCCTTTTTTGATGATGCACGGGTCGAAAACGGATTCTTTACCACCCAAAAGCGACCGCCCTTTCACTGCCCGATCTACAAAAGCTGCTTTTCACAAACTCCAAGCCATAAAGAAATGAAACTACGTGTTAATCTCCTCCTTACTGCCCTGCTGTTTCTTATGCTACAGGCATGCGAACCAGCTCCCAAAGATATTCTGATAGGTCACGACGAGTGCGCCTACTGCCGAATGATTATAAGCGATAAGCCCTTTGGCTCGCAAATCGTAAGCACAACGGGCAAAACCTGGTTTTTCGACTCGGTAGAATGCTTGGCCGCATACGAATTAGACCATCGCATTGAGCAGGAACGCATCCATTCGCGCTGGGTTCCCGATTTCGAAAATCCCGACAACTGGGTTAATGCATGGCACGCCCGGTTCCTATACAGCGAAGAGCTAAGAAGCCCGATGGGCCTCAATCTATCTGCGTATCAATCGGAAACGGATGCAGAAAGAAATCGTGAGGCTTATGGTGGCGAGTTAAAGGCCTGGCGCGGTGTGCTGGAGCTGGTAAATGAAGCCTGGCTCGATGGTAACGGCACGCTTCCCGAAACGAATTGATGGAGTTCGCGATGAAAAACCTCTCAAGAAGAATTTTTATACTGCTTTTCCTGCTGCTTTTTGCCGGCTCAAGCCTTTTGGCAGCGCCCTCAGCCTCTCCCTCAGCTGAACGGGAAATTCGGGTGAGCGGTAATATTGCAAAAGCGGTAGAAAATGCCCGACCCGGAGATGTACTCAGAATAGTCGCGGGTTTGTATGAAGAAACCGAAATAACCATAAAAACAAGCCGGATAAGCCTCTTGGCCGATCCCGGCGCCATAATTGATGGTGGTGGCAAGGGACACATTTTTATCATAAATGCAGATTCCGTAACGATTGATGGCTTCAAACTGCGAAATACCGGTCTGAGCCATGTACGCGACTGGGCTGCGATTCGGGTAGAAAGCGCTGTTTTTGCAGAGATTCGCAACAATGAGCTTGAAAACAACATGTTTGGCATTTATCTGTCGAGGACTAAAGACAGTCTTATAGAAAACAATCGCATTAGCGGAGGCGGTGATCGTGAATCCAATTCCGGCAACGGAATTCACTTATTCGATACCGAACGTATACAGGTAAGGGGCAACATCATACAGCACCACCGGGACGGCATTTATCTGGAATTTGCCAAAGAAGTTCGCATTACCGACAACAAGGCAACAGACAACCGGCGCTATGGTCTCCACTACATGTTCTCCAAAGATTCTGAATACTCCAGAAATGAGTTTAGGCGCAATAATGCCGGCGTAGCGGTAATGTATTCGCAGAATGTAGATATGTCGGGAAATATTTTTGCCGACAATCTTGGCCCCGCTTCCTACGGCATCCTGCTTAAAGACATAGACAACAGCCTTATAGGCAACAACCACTTCCTCAACAATACAATCGGCATTTATTCCGAAGGCTCTAACAACGTGCGGGTAGAGCATAACCGTTTCGAGCGCAACGGCTGGGCGGTTAAAATCTGGGCCAATAGCACCAGAAACGTATTTACCGGTAACGCTTTTACAGATAACACCTTCGATGTAGCCACAAACAGCAGCCGGCACTACAATACCTTCGAACGAAATTATTGGAGCGCATACGATGGCTACGACCTTGAGGGCGATGGCATAGGAGATGTACCGCACAGACCGGTACGCTTATACTCGATAATTGTAGAGCGAAACCCAATTGCATTAATTCTGCACCGCAGCCTTTTCATAGATTTTTTGGATTTGGCCGAAAGGGTGATGCCCGCCCTAACCCCACAAACACTGGTAGATGATTACCCACTTATGAAATCCCCATTGCCATGATCAGCATCACAAAACTTGAGAAAAAATTTGGCCGCCTTAATGTTCTTCGGGGCATCGATTTAGACATACATCCTAACGAGGTAACCGCCGTTCTCGGGCCAAACGGGGCCGGTAAAACCACGTTTATTAAAAGCCTGCTTGGGCTGGTTAAACCCGATTCGGGCAGCATTTCCATACGGGGTAAGGCGATAAACGGGGATGCCGAATATCGCAGCCGCATTGGCTATATGCCCCAAAGCGCCCGATATCCCGATAATCTTAGCGTTCACGAAATTTTAGAAATGGTAAAGGATATACGCGGCGCCACCGACGATACCGACGAGGAGTTATTTCACGCATTTAATTTAAAAACCGAGCTGCCCAAGAAGTTTAAAACCCTTTCGGGCGGCAACCGGCAAAAAGTTAGCGCGGTGCTGGCGTTTTTATTCAAGCCCGATATTCTTTTTCTGGACGAACCCTCAGCCGGTCTCGATCCTGTCTCGAGCAGCTGCCTTAAAGATAAAATTGCAAGGGAGAAAGAAGCCGGAAAAACGATCATTCTTACCTCGCATATCATGAGCGAAATTCAGGAATTGGCCGATAAAGTCGTGTATATCCTGGATGGCGTAATCCATTTCGAAACCACGGTGGGTTCGCTACTCGAATCTACCGGAGAACCAACGCTGGAGCGTGCTATTGCGCGCAAAATGAAAGGAGCTGCCTGATGAATACCAACACGTTAAAGCTAATTAAATACCAGCTGCGCGACGTAATGCGAAGCCGCTGGGTTATTTTCTACCTGCTGTTTTTCGTTCTTGTTACCGATGCTTTATTCCGCTTTGGTGGCACCGGCGACCGGGTTTTGCTAAGTCTAATGAATATAGTGCTGCTGGTAATTCCTCTCGTTAGCATTATGCTGGGCACTATGTATTTGTATAACTCCCGCGAATACACCGAACTGATGCTTTGTCAGCCGGTAAAGCGCCAACAAATGTTTACCGCCCTGTTTTCTGGTCTGGTGCTGCCGCTATCGGCAACCGTTGCCGCCGGCATTTCGCTTCCATTTATCTGGAACGGTGTTTTTATCAGCCATTTTTCTGCACTTGTTTATTTGCTGGCTACGGCAGTAGGGCTTACCATCATTTTCTCGGCTTTGGCATTTGCAATCGCCTTGCTTACAGAAGATAAAATAAAGGGTTTAGGCCTGGCTATTGTGCTTTGGCTGTTCTTTGCGGTGATTTACGATGGCCTTATACTGCTGGTGATTTACATGTTTAGCCACTACCCGCTACAGCAGCCTGTTTTGGTGATTTCGATGCTAAATCCGCTCGACCTGGCACGGATTGCTCTTCTTATACAGTTTGAAGCTTCCACGCTTATGGGCTTTACTGGCGCTGTATTCCAGCGTTTTTTTGGAAGCGGAACCGGACAGCTAACAATCCTGCTGGTTATGCTCACCTGGATTGGTATTCCCCTCGGCTGGGCAGCCCGACGATTCGTTCAAAAAGATTTCTAAGTATAAATCTTAGCATTTACGCCTTATTAAAAAACAGCCGCATGGAAATGGAGATTAGCCATGAATCATATTATCGAGCTAAATGAGATACCTCAGAAAGATGAATACAGCCGCGTTCTCGAGTATTTCGACCAAACTAAAGTGCATGAATCTGTTCTGCTAAAAACCTATCACGACCCTAAATCGCTGTATTTCCGATTTGTATTTGAGCGCACAGGGCAGTTTTCGTGGGATAAAACCAAAACCGAAGACGGCTGCTTCCACATTTCAATTTTACGTATCGCTTTAGCCTGCATTATTCACAAATAATAGTTGATTAAATGTTTCGCTCTGTACTTTAGTCAGATAGATTATTTATAGAAGAAGGCTTTGAAAAACCTTCTATTTTGTTCGTATTCGACGCCGGAGTAAAAATAAAACCGGAGTCCCCGACGGTTCGGGGTCGAGGATTTTATTTTTGATCCAAGGAAGAAGGCGGGCAAAA
>JAIULZ010000131.1 GCA_022565805.1 Balneolales bacterium | reverse complement strand
TTGCTCCGGCGTCGAATACGAACAAAATAGAAGGTTTTTCAAAGCCTTCTAAAAGTCAATAATAGTGGATACCGACGAATTATCAAAAGAAGCTTATCAGGCTGTAATAATTGAGGCGGAAAAGTTTCATCAAGACCTGACGCTTCAGTTTGGGCTTTTAGCATCACTTTGCAAAGACGAAGAAGAGTACCTGGATGAAGCCTTAGATTTGATTTCAGAATTAAGATCCTACAACGCAAATCAGCTATCCGATGTGTTCCTCGGAAAAAAAAAGCATTAATTCTTTACATGCGCCACTCGATCGCATTAAGTCTACAATTAATGGGGCAGAAAATGCCAAAAGAACAAAGAGGCTAAAATAGCATACTGATTTTATTAAGTTTATTTTTATAATTAAACTTAATTGGTAAGTGCAGAAATACAGGCTACAAAACAGTTCAGGAAAGCCCTCAATAAATAAATCTAACCAATCACTCTTATGATTATTTTACGGCTCTTTTTAGTACTTGCATCAATTTATCTTACTTATAAGATACTACCATTTATTTTTGCAATTTTATTATATCCTTTTATTGCAGGCGGCAAAAATGAATGGGTAATTAGCGTAATTGAATTGTTTTCGCTTTTTACGGGTCTATTATTTGCCTGGGGTCTTTGGAGAATAAATCCCGAAACTAAAAAGAAGCGAATAATTTCCCTATTTGCCGTAATTTTGACACTTTTCATGGCAACTATTGGTTTTCAATACAACCATTATCAGAAACAAATTATGGGCAATAGCCCTGTTGATGCAGCAAAAAATGTAATTTTATTGTTCGATCCTGATGCTGATGTTTCTTCTTTTGATTTCATAAAACATGATGGCCAGATTAAGGGAGATTCTGCTTTTAGCCCAGACATTGGTCAGATCGTGAGTTATACTGTGAAAGCTGATGGCATTGCCGTTTACGAAGTTTCAGTTATTAAAGGGGATGATAAAAAATGGCGTATGCTATCGCATTGGGAGATTCGTAATTGAAACACCTATCAAGCCAACCTGCCCTTTTTTCTGTATCCAGCCATTTAATGGCTTTATCCAGGAATTACAAAGGTATTTCCTCGAGCTGTTCAGGCAGATAATCAGCCCGGAAATAGGCTAATGAAAGCACATGATAACCATGGTTATTAAGATTCTGACTAACAAACGAATGACCACCATCGGAACCTTCAGTATGAGTATTGGCTTCATTTGCAGGAAATCCAGCTGCCGTTAAAGCCATCTTTTTCGACAGATAAAGCAAGAGGGGTGCTATTCGTCGGCAAAACCGGCATAAATAGCATAAGAAGTGGAATGAGTGTTTTTATCGTTTATATTTAATGTATTTACAGGTTGAGGTAATCTTTGAGAGCTTGCGTGTACGTATCCATCGCATTCAGGCCTTTAGGAGTTATTTTCATTGTGGTTAGCGGCTTTTTATTTACGAAGCTTTTCTCCACCTCTAAGTAACCGGCTTCTTCCAGTTTGCTAATCTGTACGCTCACATTACCGCGGCTAGCGTTGGTTTGCTCCAGAATAAAATTGAACGAAACCTGCTCATTGGCAATCAAAAGAGCCATGATAGACAACCGCAGCTGATTATGGAGCAAGGGATCGAGTTCTTTCATTTATCTGAGTATTTTAGCATGTAGCCGGGAATCAAATACGAGCAGGTAAGCGCAGCGATTAATATCAACAGGATGGCTTCGGTGGCAACAAATACCGCTATACCTGCAATAAAAAAGTTGGAAATACCCCCAAAAATTAGTGGGCGGAATTTTATCAATGCTCCGGTAATAAGAACTCCCCAGCCAAACACGGCAATTAGCAGCGGGTACATGATTATCCAGCCGTTAACTACGCCAACCAGCATCAAAATGTTAAAAACACCGGCCGAACCACCCCAAACTGCCAGCATGTACGAATCAAGCGGACTTTTCGCATGCTGCGTCGATTCCTTTCCTTTTTGGTAGCCCATATAGATCGACCAAATTGATGGAATCCCGATAGCTGCAATCCACACAAAGTACAGATTGAAGGTCCATTCCTGTATAATGTGAACATAGGTGATGGCTGCAGCTACGTTAATCGCCCATCCCCAAACCAAGAAGCTACCTGCATACTGACTAAACTTCTGCTTGGAACGCTGAATCATCTCGCGGATGACTTCCATGCTTTGCTGTTGTGTAAGTGTGTTATCTTTCATGAAAATTTATTTTTATAAGATTTAGATTAATGCATACCAGCGCGACCACTGATCTTGAGTTAATATATGAAAACAAGTTTATATTATAAACATGTTTTTATTCAATCCTGGAAATTTATATTTACCCAGCTTTCTGAGCGACATCTTAAATTCTAACGGTCGGCAAGGAAAAACACAAAACCACTTCGTTCAAGTTTTTGGTTATGTCCTTCTTTATCATAGCTTAGTAAATTGTGGTAAGACTAATTTAGGCAGCATCAATTCACCATTCAAACAAAGCAATTCCCGGTATCTTTTTAACCAGCAACTAATCTCGCATGGCGACGTTGCATCATACAGATGGGGAAGTGCTTACCCGATATAAAGAGAGGACCACTATGGTCAATGAAGCATAAGTCAAAAGCTTCATCAATCAAAAAAATCACACCTGCAAAGAGCTATGAAATTCAATATCACGATCAAAAAAGTAACAACTGTCGAAGAAATTGCAGAATACTGGCAACATCAAGATTATATAAAGCTATTAGAACTTTTCAACTTTCCTGACGCAGCCGATGTGAAGCCGGAAAGCCTGAAAGAAATGCTTCAAATGGCAATTAACGATTTTGAGCCCGAAGTAGCCGCACGAATTGTTTTGGACTATAAACTTTCTGAGAGATTAAATGAGGACCAAATCCATCAGGTTTCGAATGATATGCTGATTGACAAAATATCTGAGGAATACCCCGAAATTAACCTGCATTACGATTTGTATAATATCAATCAGCTGTTATTTAAAGCCTATAACGGGAAGTTTCCTAATACAAAGGCAACTATTGTTGATTTTTCTATGGTTTGTGATGATGACTTCGATGAAGAAATCACAAAAGAAATGGTGCTAAAATCCTTCCGCAGCGGAATTTCGGATCGGAATCTCATCAAACGGTTATTCGAAGAGCAAATGACCACCGATATAGAATTTGAGAAAGCTGAATTCATTCTCTGGGAATTAAGCAAAAAAGGTGAAGCCGACTACACTTTGATAACCTCGGCCTACTGGCTGTCAAAAGATGATTTCACGGCTGCTGAATTTGAAGGCGAGTGTCTGCTTCCGGAAGAAGTAAATGAGGATGATAACTAAGGTAAGCGTCGAATTTCGGTTCAGTTTTTTTCTGAGATTGAATGTTTATAACAGCTAGTTAATTGTATTCGAATGGGTAGGGAAAGAAGCCTCTCTCCTGTATGGATTCCGAATTTCCGACTTTAAAATTAAAGGCCGCTATCTGTACTTTCTGGTCCCAGGCATCATCGATACTCTTCAACACATTGTTTCTTGGATTTACGTGCATATCTACTTTTCCGGTCCTGCTTATGATTTTATTACCGGACAAGGGCGACATTTCACTATAGAAGGATTGGGTATTTTCTTCAGTCTTCTGGGCCTATATTTTGTGTTGAAGCGTCTTTTTCAGCCAGAATCACTTAAATCCAAGCCGTATTACTTCTTCCGGTTTGTAATTGCAGGCATGCTTTTTATTCTGCTTTACTCGATTATACTGTTTTTTACCGCTCTTCTTGCTCCCGGCTTTTATAAGGTTACCGTTCAATACTATCTTTGGATGTTCGATGCCTGCTTTCTTCTGTACATCGGATACAAACTGCTTGTTTCACCGAAAATTCTGAAAACCGATGCAGCTGGCTACTCCCCCCGATGAAGACAAAACGGAGCAGATTTCACAACGTCTCCTCGAGCTGCTTTCCGGAAAAAAGCTCTATTTGAATCCGAATCTGACCCGCAAAGAGCTGGCGGACGCGCTGAATGTGAATGAGGTTTTATCTCAACCTTACTCAACGAGAAGTTAAAGACGAGTTTTTATGAGCTAATTAATCAATACAGAGTTGAGGAAGCCATCCGCCTCATACGCGGCGGAAACCTGAAGCATATTACAATTGAAGCCCTGGCAAAAGAAGCCGGATTCAAATCATAATCTACCTTTAACAAAGCCTTTAAGCAGCACACTGGCATTACACCAAGGCGTTACCGAGAGCAATAGTAGCAAGATTATTACGATTTAATGATATCTGTAGTTTCAGTATAAACTTCTGAAGTTTATACTGTACCAGGTCAATTCATGAGCGAATTCCGATTTTCCTCAGTAACATTCTGAAACCTCTACCCCATCCGTTCGTATTGATTTTCTGATCCATAAATCAAAAATCAAATAAATGTGGGTTACTATGAGAAAATCACGATTTCAGAACGAAATTATGGCATATAGAATTACCGTTGCGTTTATCCTTCTTGCTGTTTCATTTCCACTCTCACTGGAAGCGCAAAGATCAGATTTTAGTTTTCAGTCAAAAGATATCGAGGCCGAGTTCTTGCCTCGTATTTCCCATAATCAGGCAGATTTCGCAATGTCCACGCAAGATGGCTTTATAGATTTGATGATAAGCGATGATGCAATCCTGATTCAGTTTACGGACCGTTTTTTACAAAAAATAGATAGCGAAATTCAAAAAGAGAAAACTGGTGATGATAACGGTCATTTTAAAGCTGTCTTGCTATCCATGCTATCGAGTGGGGTTACAACTCTGCTCGACCGTGCGATAGCAATCCCAATCCATCATATCGATGAAGTCTATTATCAGAATGGCAAACTACATATCATAGCAAATGACGGTACAGATTTGTTCAAAGGCCTGGAAGTTGAAGGAACCTATGTTATGGAAAATTTTTCAAGACACGATGCCAGAAAATTTGTCGTAGAAGCTGAAAAGAGGATTAGATAACGGGGCGAATAAAACAACGGGAGAAAAAGTAAGCATAAGGCAAGACGTTAAAGAACAGTTCGAGTTTGTTTTGTCCAGCTATTTTTATGGTATGATGGGTATCATTACGGTTTAGGAATTTTCAATAGTTGGCCAGATCTATTACTCTTCTCTCTATCTGCGCCGTTCAGAATCTCGGGCAACACAACATGCAAAACTAAGCTCAAGTCCCCTTCAATAACTGTACAGGCGTTTTCCCGTAGACCGATTTAAACATATCGCTAAAATGAGGCAGGCTTTTATAGCCTAATGCGTAGCAGGTTTCGGTTACATTCATTCCGTTTAGCAGCATTTGCCTCGCTTTTTTCATTCTTTCCTGATTAACGAAATCGATCGGACTTAGACCAAGCTCATTTTTAAAATGCCTGAAAAGCGTGGCTTTGCTCATACACGCCACCTTTTCCAATTCTGCCATAGAAATGCGCCGGTTGATATTCTCTTTTATAAATTTCAGGACCGCAGAAAGTGCGCTGTTACGCCCTTCTCCCGGGTTTCGTTCCAGTAAAACCTTACGTGCTTCGGACTGCAACATGTGAATAATTAGCCTTGAAGTATTAAGGTCGATAAGCATATCCCGGTAAGGCGGACTATCTGTAAAACAATTAATGATCTGATCTAAATTTTCGTTAAATCGCTGCGTATTCTCAAACTTAACATAATCGGAATCATCATATTTCCACTGTTCCGAATCGGGCATACGAGGGAAATTCTCATTTAAGCGGGCTACAATTTCCTTCACTTTATACCTGTCTATCTCAATAGTTATACACTGCGTAGGTTTATTCCGAAATGCCTCCGGAAAATCGATCCATATTTTCTGATCGGAAGGCACCACAAGCGATTCGTTTGGGAGAAAATTGAAAGACTGTTTTTTATCGGTATGGATAACCTTCCGACCGGTAATCATTCCGCAATAAAGGGGATTCCCCGCCTGTAGCTCTACTTTTTCGGCTTGTTGATAGGTATCATAAATAGAAAACTCAACGTCGTTGCCTCCAAAACTACGGCGGTTTTCTACCAGCTTTTGGGGATTTTTCGGATATGGAAGAAGCTGTGGCACAATTTTAAGCTAAGAATAGATTATTAATAGATTCGCTATGTACCGGCTAAAATGAAACAATAGTGTATTTGATTGAAACAATTCCGTTAGCCTGGCGGCACAATTAACGATAATATAAAAGCGCTTCCAATGCAAGTGGCTGTTATTAAACTGTCTTTTACTGTTATACACCTTCTAACTCATTGGAATAAGCACACTAAACATGCCAAACCACTTCGCAGAAGCATCTAATTTAATATAACTAACCTATCAAAAGGAAGAACTCATGCTATACGACCGTCCCGAATTTAAAGAAAAATACGACAATTATATTGGTGGAAAATTTGTACCTCCGGTAGATGGAGAATATTTTGGCGCCAACTCGCCAGTAGATGGTAAAGATTTTGCCAAGGTCGCAAGATCTAATCATAAAGATATTGAGTTAGCTCTCGATGCTGCTCATAAAGCGGCACCATCCTGGAACAACTCCACGGTAACCGAACGCGCCATCATTTTAAATAAAGTTGCCGATGTGATGGAGCAAAATCTCGAGTACCTCGCCCGGGTAGAGACTATCGACAATGGCAAAGCCATACGCGAAACTATGAATGCAGATCTGCCGCTGGCAATAGACCATTTCAGGTACTTTGCCGGGGTTATACGAGCCGAAGAAGGATCTATGGCAGAGCTGGATTCGAATACCGTTTCTATGCAAATTCCCGAGCCGATGGGTGTTGTGGGCCAAATTATACCATGGAATTTTCCCATTCTTATGGCTACATGGAAAATAGCGCCGGCTCTTGCCGCAGGTAACTGCACTGTGGTAAAACCCGCCGAGCAAACACCGGTTAGCATCATGGTTCTCATGGAGTTAATTGGCGACTTACTACCACCCGGCGTACTTAACGTAGTTAATGGCTTCGGGCCCGAAGCCGGAAAACCACTTGCACAATCTGAGCGAATTTCAAAAGTTGCGTTTACCGGCGAAACCACTACCGGCCGACTTATTATGCAATATGCTTCTGAAAATCTGATTCCGGTTACGCTCGAATTAGGTGGCAAGAGCCCTAATATTTTCTTTAGCAGCGTTATGGATAAAGATGATGAATTCTTTGATAAATGTCTTGAAGGTGCTGCGTTATTTTCGCTTAATCAGGGTGAAGTTTGCACCTGTCCTTCCCGTATTTTAGTGCAGGAAGATATCGCCGACGCATTTATTGAGAGGCTGGTGGCACGTATCCAGAAAATTAAGCGTGGCCACCCGCTCGATTCCGAGACTATGATCGGTGCGCAGGCTTCAAAGGATCAGTTTGAGAAAATAATGAGCTACATTAATATCGGTAAAGAAGAAAAAGCCGAAGTTTTGGTGGGTGGCAATGCCTGGCGCAGCGAAGGTAACGGTATTAGTGAGGGGTATTATATTGAGCCTACCCTTCTGAAAGGCCACAATAAAATGAGAGTTTTCCAAGAAGAAATTTTTGGGCCAGTTGCATCTCTAACTACTTTTAAAGATGAAGCAGAAGCTCTTGCAATTGCAAATGATACGCTGTACGGTCTCGGAGCAGGCGTATTTACACGCAATATGCATCAGGCATATCAGATTCCCCGTGCCATCAAGGCTGGTCGGGTTTGGGTGAACTGCTACCACCTGTACCCAGCTCATGCTGCTTTTGGTGGATATAAAAAATCCGGTTTTGGTCGCGAAAATCATAAGATGATGCTAAATCATTATCGCCAGACCAAGAATTTGCTCATCTCTTACGATAAAAATGCAATGGGCTTCTTCTAACAGATTCTGAGTACCATTGAATAACGCAGTCTGGCATGCGAACGCATTTAAAACTCGTTCGTATGCCATTTTGTTTATGCCAGCTAAACAGCAAAATATTGTTTTGCGAAAGTGAAAGGCAATCTACATTTAGAACTGTATATACAAACTATTTTGTCTCGATCCATTCATCTTAGAACTGCTTCAAAAACTGTTTTATTACAGTTGGAGCCAAAAAATAAAAAACTATGTTACCTAAAACTATGAAAGCAGCAGTGGTCCATGAATTTGGTAAACCACTACAAATTGAAGAGATGCCGGTTAAACGTCCCGCAGACCATGAAATTCTGGTGAAAGTAATGGCAAGCGGTGTTTGCCATACCGACTTGCATGCAGTTGAGGGGGATTGGCCCGTAAAACCCAAAATGCCATTAATTCCCGGACACGAAGGTGTTGGCTATGTTGCAGCGGTAGGTAAAAATGTTCATCATGTAAAGGAAGGCGATGCAGTTGGTGTACCCTGGCTATATTCTGCATGCGGGCAATGCGATCATTGCATTACCGGATGGGAAACCCTTTGCGAATCTCAACAAAATGGGGGATATAGCGTGGATGGTGGCTATGCTGATTATGTAATTGCTGATGCCGCTTATGTTGGTCGCCTGCCGTCCGATACCGTTTTTTTAGAAATGGCGCCTATTTTATGCGCTGGTGTTACGGTATATAAAGGGTTAAAGGAGACTGAGGCAAAACCGGGCGAATGGGTAGCTATTTCCGGCATTGGCGGACTCGGACACCTTGCCGTACAATATGCCAAGGCAATGGGGCTGCATGTGGCCGCCATAGATGTTGCCGACGATAAGCTGAAACTTGCTAAAAAACTTGGAGCGGACATTACTGTAAACGCTATAACCGAAAACCCCGGTGAAAAGCTAAAAAAAGAAACCGGCGGAATGCACGGCTCGCTGGTAACAGCAGTCTCTCCTATAGCCTTTAGCCAAGCCCTGAAAACCCTTCGTCGTAAAGGAACCTTAGTAATGAATGGTTTACCTCCGGGTAGTTTTGAACTCGATATTTTCGAAGCTGTACTTAACCGTATTACCATTCGAGGCTCTATTGTAGGTACCCGTAAAGATCTTCAGGAATCTATAGACTTTGCTGCAGAAGGTAAAGTAAAAGCCACCGTAAAGGCAGACAAACTAGAGAATATTAATTCAATATTCTCTAGTTTGAAGAAAGCCGAAATCGATGGCCGGATTGTTTTGGATATGGCATAGGTCACTCTTGGTTTAAAGATTTAAATATATTTTTAAAAGGAGAAGCTCTGGGTTGTTAGATCATATGCAGCGCTTCTTCTTTTTTTGTTAAAACTATAGCTTTATTACCTACAGAAAGCTTCGAAGAGCCTTCTATTTTTATTCATATTCGAAGCCGGGACAAAAAAAAGTGGTCTGGTAAAGCTTTCTTCACTACATAACAATTAAGACTAAACTCTTTTATGGATATCGTAAAAGTAAAAATAACGGATAA
This sequence comes from Balneolales bacterium, assembly GCA_022565805.1. Classification (GTDB taxonomy): domain Bacteria; phylum Bacteroidota; class Rhodothermia; order Balneolales; family Cyclonatronaceae; genus Cyclonatronum. Next base: position 1,132 of record JAIULZ010000131.1, on the reverse strand, counting down.
AGCCAAAGGGGTTATTGATGAGCTGCGCACTCGCTTTGGCGAGCTTATTTTTCACCAAAGCGGCGGTTGCTGCGACGGCTCATCACCCATGTGTTTTCAAAAAGATGATTTCAAGATCGGTCGTAGCGATGTACTGCTCGGTACCGTATACGGATGCGAATTTTACATGGCTAAAGACCAATATCAATTCTGGAAGTACTCTCAGATTACGATTGATATTACCGAAGGGCGTGGGTCTAGCTTTTCGCTTGAAATACCTATGGGAGTACGGTTTTTAGTATACTCCCGCCTTTTTAAAGATGAAGAGTGGGCCGAAATTGAAAAAAGAGATGCTCAAAAAAAGGGCAAGGAATAAAAACAATCTAAAAAGTAATAAAGCTTTTTTCATAGTAAGAGCACAGCAGCACTTGCTTTAACTTTTTTAATCCCCTTGAAACCCAATCCAGCCACTTTGTGACCAGCGTTTTTTTATGATGCGCGCCGTAATCAGGATTAGGCTCAAACGAACAGATTCGGCGGTCACGAAAATCCAGTATGTGGCAATGGTTTGTCGCCAGGCTTCTTGCGAGTAGAAATACAGCCAGAACAGGCCCGAAAAATGCAGCAGGAGAGCTGCAGAAAGGAGTGCCACGGCATCACGTTGCGCCGAATTACCTTTCTCGGATATAAACCCGGCTACAAATGCCGCCATCATAAAACCAAACAAATACCCACCGGTTGGCCCGAACAAGCGCCCGATTCCGGATGTTCCTCCTGCGTAGACCGGCAGACCGAGTGCACCCGCCAAAACGTAGATCGAAGTAGCAACCAGGGCCACTTTACTGCCAAACAGAAGTCCGCCCAGATAAATAAAAACCGTGGTAAGCACAATCGGCACTATACCCATATCGACGGTCACTTGCGCACCAAGGGCAATAAATAAGGCCAGAACCGGAATGATGAAAAGTTGTTTTTTCTCAATCAATACTGACAGATTTGGGGATGGAAATACAACCGCTGCTCACTCAATGTTTCTGTTGAATTGAAGTTCATTTTGCCAATCTAAGTGTTACATAGCTATATACCAAAAAACCAATTGCAGGGCAGAATAACATTTGAAGTGCCCGATTTTTCAGTTAGGGGTCATCAGTTA
>JAIULZ010000130.1 GCA_022565805.1 Balneolales bacterium | reverse complement strand
CTGACCTCTGACCTCTGACCTCTGACCTCTGACCTCTGACCTCTGACCTCTGACCCCTGAGCATAGTCCCCCGGTCCTCTGTCTTCGGTCCTCGGTCATATAAACACTCTAACCTAATTCCCCCCTCCTCCCAATTCCCTCGCTTTTACTCCTGCTAAAATACTTTGGATGATGATTTCTGTGTATTGGTTGCGGTCTACCTTGGCGTCTATTCGGCCGGCGTTCATCAGGGAGACGCCGCCGTGGAGTGTCGACAGAATTACGTTTGCGACGAGCTTGGTGTCGCCATTCGGGATGTGGAAGAGGTTTCGCTCGTGTCCGCAGCGGAGTATGCGGCCGATGAGGTCGATGTTGCGGCGGGCTTTGCGGTATTTTTCTACCGGGTAGCGCTGCATGTGCTTGGGGTGCAGCTGAAACATGATTTCGTAGTATTCCGGATTTTCCATCCCAAAGCGGATGAATGAGCGGCATGATCCGTCGAGAGCTTCGGCTAGTAAGGCCTGACTATCGTTTTTGGGCACAAGTGTGGGCACGGCATATTTCACCGCAGATACTGAGGGGGAAGCTGACAGGGCTGATGGCTCACCGTTTGTACGGGTGACCTCTTTTTCGGGCAGCTCGGGATCTACAAGGGTGAAGTATTCTGAGGTCACTTTCACCAGTTCATCATAAAGTAAGTCAAAGCCTTCTTCGATGAGGGCGTGGAGCAGATCGTCTTTATTGGTGAAATACAGGTAGATGCTTGTGGCGCTGCATCCCACGCTCGTGGCAATTTTGCGCATCGACATGCGGTCGAAACCTACTTCGAGTAGCATGCTTCGGCTTTCATCGAGAATATGTCGTCTAAGGCTTGTCGTCAAAGCTGTTCGTAATGGTTAATATCTGTAATCAGTAGTTTTGTGCCCGGAAAATTTTGGGAAGTCGTTAATCTGTTGCGAAATAGTGTAATAGAAGGCTTTGAAAAACCTTCCATTCTATTTTTGCTCCAGGCAAGAAGGCGGACAAAAAAATGATTTTGCAAAGACTTCAGTCAATATACCACAAAACAAGGATGCGTAAAACAAAAACACGGCACCGCTAATTAAAACGGCACCGTGCTTTTTTTGCAAATTGAAAGGTTTTTAGACCTGCGGTTTACTTAATGTATTTTGCGAAATCTTTGTGCTCTACTCTGTACAGCTTTTCTTCAGAAAGTGATTTGAAGTAGGAATACGTGATTTTGAGTCCTTCGCTTCTGTTTACTTTGGGCTCCCAGCCAAGCACTTTTTGGGCCAGACTGATATCCGGGCGACGCTGCTTAGGATCATCTTGCGGCAAATCCTTATAAACTACTTTCTGTGTGGTTCCGGTTAGCTTGATGATCTCCTCAGCAAACTCCTTGATCATGATTTCATCCGGATTTCCAATATTTACGGGTTCGTCGTAATCACTCATTAGCAGTCGATAGATGCCTTCTACCAGATCATCTACATAGCAAAACGAGCGGGTTTGGGTTCCATCACCGAAAATAGTGAGATCTTCTCCTCTCAGGGCCTGACCAATAAATGCCGGAAGTACGCGGCCATCATTTAGGCGCATACGCGGTCCATAGGTGTTAAAAATACGAACAATACGTGTTTCTACGCCATGATAGCGGTTATAGGCCATGGTCATCGCCTCTTGAAAACGCTTGGCTTCATCATATACTCCGCGCGGACCAACCGGATTTACGTGCCCCCAGTACTCCTCATGCTGCGGATGCACCTGCGGATCACCATAAATTTCGGAAGTTGACGCAATTATGATGCGCGCCTTCTTTTCCCTTGCAAGCCCTAGCAGGTTATGAATGGCTAATGATCCCACTTTTAGTGTTTGAATGGGGATTTTCAGGTAATCAATCGGACTTGCCGGAGACGCAAAATGCATGATGTAATCCAGCTTGCCGGATACGTGCACATAATTGGTAACATCATGATGGATAAATGAGAAATGCTCATTTCCGATAAGATGCTGAATATTATCCATATCCCCCGTTATCAGATTATCCATAGCGATAACCTTCAGCCCTTCTTTCAAAAAGCGGTCACATAAATGTGATCCCAAAAACCCTGCTGCACCTGTAATTAAAACTGTTTTCATTGTTTCTTTTTTTAATATCTGATATGAAAGTTGCGTCAAACGTTAAAATAATTTTCTAACTAACTATCTTAATGCTGAATTAAGTGAATTATGAGCTTAAAACAAATAACAAATCTTTTACGATACACTTGAAAACCTAACAAGTTCTCTTATCCCATCGGTATCCAACAATTTCTTTGATGGCAGATTCAAGCCTGTCTACTCGCTCTAATCGGGGAATGAGCTGTCTGTGAAAAGATCGTGGCGGGCGATCCGGATTAATTTTACGTACATACATTGCGGGGGCCGCTACGGCATCCATACCTTGTTTCTGAAACAGCATAACGGCTCTTCTGCTGTGTAACGCCGAGGTCGAAACCAGCACAAATGTCCCCTCCGGATGGACTTGGGCAAACGCGCGGGACTCCTCACAGGTATTCCGTGGCGTATCCTGAGTAGAAATATCGCCTTCATCTACGCCCAGACTTATCGCCGCTCTACGAAGAGCCTCGGCCTGAGAAAGTTCGCCATATACTGCTGAAGCTGAAGTCACTAGTTTTGAACCCGGCAGCGCATGATACAATCGAATACCTTCTATCAGCCTCATCGAAACCGACTCGCCAAGCATCTGCGTGTAGGCCAATCGCGGATCAGGTGAGTGACCTGCGCCAAGAACTACAATTCGAATTGGATTAGCATGCAAAGCTTTATCCTGATTTTGATAGACACCATTGTCTTCAACCGCCAATGAAAATGCCTGAGCTGATTGGATTTGTTGTAATTCTGACTCTGACTCTAACTCTAACTCTGACCGTGAACTTAAGTCTGTTTTAGATTCTATCGTAAGCCTATGCACATTATTCAGCTGTAATTCTTCCAGCAACTCCCCTGTTAAAGGAGGATGATAATTTTCCAGCCTGTCAATAAGCGAATTGCTGAGCCAGGGAGTTCCATATACAAAAAAAAGGACCAAAAGAAGTATAAAGACTTTTTTGGCCCAGTCAATTTTCCCCCAGAAAAGCAGAACTAAACCTATAATAGCCAGCCATTGAAGCTGACTCGAAGGCAAAATCAAATCATAAATAAAACGAAGGAAACCTTCTAACAATAGCGGATAGTATTAAGTTTATTAGCGAATTATTATTGGGATGATGGGCCCATAATAATTTTAAGTCATTTTAGCGTTGGTATGTTACTTTGATTAGTAGCACAACTTGTCCCGACACTTCGGGAGTGTTTAACAGAGTTTGACACAACTTGTCCCAGCCTGCCCCGACCATTCGGGGAACCGTCGGGAGAGTTGCACTGTTTTTTCTTAATAGTCTTTAGCTTTGTGTCTTACTTCAGTACTCAATTAATCGTCTTCGTTATTTACGTCACCAAATGAAATGGAGATTCGATTACAGGGCTACAGTTTTACAGTGCCAAGAGAAAATAATTATATTACTTCGATTAGAACGTGCCAAATTATGGGAGATCCTTCGGGCAAGCTACGCGCTAACTAGCACTATAGCATATTTGAAAAACTTGCTTTTTCAAAAAGCTCACCACTCAGTAATTCATTGTTTTTATTTAAATTAAATACCATTTTTCCGACCTCTGACCTCTGACCTCTGCCCCTCCGTCTCCCGTCCTCGGTCTTCCGTCCCTAACTTAACTCAAACCCATCAAGAATCATCCCAATCGCTTCTTCTTCTGAAACCGCAGTGGTGTCTATGCTCAAATCCGGGTTTTCAGGTGCTTCGTAGGGGGCGTCGTAACCGGTGAGTCCTTTAATTTCACCGCTTTTTGCTTTAGCGTACAGACCTTTAGGATCTCTGTTTATTGCAGTATCGCGGTCGCAGTGTATCAGGATTTCGCTGAAATCGTCGGCGCCAATTATTTCTTTTGCCATTTCACGGTCGGCTGCGAAGGGAGAGACAAAGGTACAGATTACAATATTGCCGTGCTCAAGAAAGAGCCTCGCCGCGTGGGCAACTCTGCGAATATTTTCCTGACGATCCGAATCGCTGAATCCCAGGTCACCATTCAGTCCATGACGAACCTGATCGCCATCGAGTAGTACGGTTTGCTTTCCTGCATCCCAGAGTTTTTGCTCCAGTTTTCGTGCAATTGTGCTTTTACCGGCTCCGGAAATTCCGGTCAGCCAAAGGACTCTTGCCTTGTGACCATAGCGTTTTTCACGCACTTCTCTCGGGACATTCCAAGGCTCCCAAACTACGTTTGGCGTTACTTTTGGCTTAGCCTGCGGAGCTACGCTTTCCTGATCAAGCCGGTCGGAAGTCGTTATTGTGCGGAGCATTCCCGCCCCAACGGTAACATTGGTGGCCGGGTCAATAACGATGAAGCTTCCGGTTGCGTTATTGGTATTATAGGCATCGTAAAAAATAGGCTGAGCTATATTTAGCCGAAGACGTCCGATTTCATTTAGTTGCAGCACTTCAGCATCTTCCCGATGGAGGGTATCTATATTTATTTTGTAATTAATCTTCTCTGCCCTAACCTGCGTAATGCGCGTAGTGTGCTGTATTAAATAGTTCTTATCAATCTCCATGGGCGCCTCATTCATCCAGCAAACATAGGCTTCGGCAAGCTGACCAATTTTGGGGATATTTTGAGACCGTACAATCATATCTCCGCGGCTGATGTCGATTTCGTCATTTAAGGAAATCGTAACAGCATCTCCGGCATTGGCTTCATCGAGATCACCATCATAAGTTGTAATCGACTTCACCTGTGTTAACAGGCGGGATGGAAGAACCATCACCTCATCACCCTTACGAATCGTGCCTGAGGCTATCGTACCGGCATATCCTCTGAAATCCTGATTGGGTCGAATTACAAACTGAACCGGAAAACGAAAATCAATCTGATTTCTGCGCGATCCCACTTTCACATTTTCAAGATGATGCAGAAGAGTTGTACCGTCGTACCAGCTCATTTTCTCGCTCTTGTTCACAATATTATCCCCGTTCAGCGCAGACATCGGGATGTAAGTGATGTCATCAACCTCAAGCTTAGCCGCAAATTTCCTGAAATCATCCACGATTTCGTTATAGCGATCCTGATCGTAGTCAACCAAATCCATTTTATTGACCGCCACCACAAGATGCGGAATCTGAAGCAGGGAAGAAATAAAAGCGTGCCTGCGCGACTGAGTTAGCACCCCTTTTCTGGCATCAACCAAAATAATGGCAAGATCGGCCGTTGAAGCACCCGTTACCATATTTCGCGTATACTGCGTATGACCGGGCGTATCGGCAATAATAAACTTCCTTTTCGGGGTCGCAAAATAGCGATAGGCCACATCAATAGTGATCCCCTGCTCCCGCTCAGCACGCAAACCATCGGTAAGAAGGGCCAAATTAACTCCCTCCTCACCCCTCAGCTTACTCGAAGACTCAATCGCATCCATCTGATCCTGAAAAATCGACTTGGAATCATAAAGTAACCTCCCAATAAGCGTACTCTTCCCATCATCCACACTACCAGCAGTAGTGAAACGAAGGAGGTCCATCTGCAGATACGAGGTGTCTGAGTGTTGTGTTTTGGGTGTATTTGATGTATTGGCTGTGGACATATTTATTATTTTTTTGACCGAAGACCGAGGACGGAAGACCGAAGGGTTCGTAGATTTGAGACCGAAAACGGAATACCGAAGGAAACTCGAATTCTATATATTTGATTTAATAAGATTAAAAACTATTTAGAAATAGCTGAAGTTTTGACCATGAAGTTTAATTGACATCAAAGCCCTTTAAATTTAGCTTGTTAAAATACTTAAGGTTGATGAAGTTAATTAATGGCTATTTTATTTTTTACTTTTCAAGTAATTACTGAATGCCTGAAGTTTTATAAAAAGTATATCTACCTGATTCTCGAAAGTTGATAGTACATCTTCTGGAACAGGGTACTTTCTGCCGCGAATTATCCGTAAACATGCGATGACCTCAATCAATGACCGGATTGCATAACCAATAAAACTTAGCTGTTGACCATCACTTTGTGAGGTAGATCCCTCGGCAATATTAAGTGCAACAGAGGTAGTAGCTCTGTTGAGTTGAGAACACAAGTTAAACTTCTCCATATCAGGTAAATGAACCAAGACTCCAAGTACACTTTCACATAAATCTAAAGCCAATGACCAAACCTGAAGTTTCTCAAACTTGTATTCCATCTGTGATACATTTATATGATACAGTGACAGAAATTGCGATATGAAATAGAAGGGAATCTCATTTTAAAGAACAAAAATAATCAAAAATGATACAGAGCTCCGAGTCAAACCCTCGGTCACCCGTCATCTGTCTTCGGTCAACTCATCACTCAACACTCAGCACTAAAAATACCCCGCCTTCTTCCTGTCTTCCATGGCTGTTTCGCTGCGTTTGTCGTCGTGTCTGTTTCCACGTTCGGTTTCGCGGGCGGCGGCTACTTCCTGAATGATGTCGGTTAGTGATGATGCATCAGATAGAACGGCTCCTGTACAGGTTGCGTCTCCGATAGTTCTGAAGCGAACGATAAGTTCCTCCACTTTTTCGTCGGGATAGCGGGTGATGAAATCGTTGTCGTCGAGCCAGGTGCCTCTTCGGTTAAAAACGCGGCGTTTGTGGGCGAAATAGATAGAGGGAATCGGGATGTTTTCCATTGCTATATACTGCCACACATCCATTTCGGTCCAGTTACTGATTGGAAATACGCGAAACTGCTCTCCCGTATTTTTTCGTCCGTTATAAATACTCCATAGCTCCGGACGCTGATTTTTCGGATCCCACTGACCATAAATATCGCGGTGCGAGAAGAATCTTTCTTTGGCGCGGGCTTTTTCCTCATCACGACGACCGCCACCAAGAGCCGCATCAATCTGATATTTTTTTAAAGTATCCAGCAAGGCAACGGTTTGGAGACCGTTACGACTTGCTTCAGGACCGATTTCTTCCTGAACTTTACCGGCATCAATCGCTTCCTGAACGCTTCCTACAATCAGGCGCGCGCCTGTACGCTCTACGAGGCTGTCCCGAAAAGTAATGGTCTCATCAAAATTATGACCGGTATCAATATGAATAAGCGGAAATGGAATTTTACCCGGGTAGAAAGCTTTTTCGGCAAGATGAACCATTACAATGGAATCCTTCCCACCGGAAAAAAGCAGGGCCGGGCGCTCAAACTGAGCCGCAACTTCCCGCATTACATGAATAGCTTCGTTCTCTAAAACTTTAAGATGTGATTTAACCATAACTATTTTTGAAATTACATTAATCAATCAACCAGGCTGGCCGAAAGAATGTGCTAATTTAAAGGTACTGGGAAGGAATAAAAAACTTGTTTGAAGGGATTTTTTTGACCGAAGACAGTCAGGTATCAGGTATCAGGTATCAGGTATCATTGGTCAGGAATTAACAATTAACAATTAATAATAACCAATGTAGACTTTTGCTCGGTACGTTCTCAAATACCAAGAAAAAAACCGTGCAACTCTCCCGACGGTTCGGGACAAGTTGTGCCAAACTCTGTGACACCCAGTGCTACCTTTACAAAATAAGCCGAAGCCAAATACTATATAATTTACCAGGAAACATACCACCCAAAGAACAATTCGCAAAATCTTCCGAATGATCCCCGACGGATCGGGGCAGGCTAGATAACGGTGCGCAAATTCGCTGGACAAATAAAACCATATCGCCCATCATTATGAATCTACATGAATTTGATGCTTACTACTATCACCGTGGTTATCAGAAATATGAACGTGACCGGTAATCCGGCTTTGAAATAATCGGTGAACCGGTACCCACCTGCCGACATTACCATTAAATTTGTTTGATAGCCTATGGGAGTTAAAAAGCTCGCGGATGCGGCTACTGCTACGGTAACTGCAATAAGATGCGGGTCAATACCAAGCGTTGCAGCGGCTGATAGCCCTAAGGGTACCATAAGTACTGCGGCTGCATTATTTGTAATCACTTCTGTCAGGATATTTGTCGTGACATAAACAGCTATCACAAAAGCAATCAAGCCCATCCCGGAGGTTAAATTTAGCATCGCACCTGCTCCGGCTTCCGCGAGTCCGGAAGAATCCATGGCCCGGCCTAAACCAATCGCAGCGGCAATAACAATTAAGATCGGCAGATTAAGCGAGCTGAATAGATGAGAGCGCTTTACGCATCCGGTTAACACCATAATTATGGCTCCGGCAAAAGCGGTGGTTACGATGGGTATCAAACCAAATGCAGCTGGTACAATTACTGCCGCAAGGGTGATAAGCGCAATCGGAGCTTTTTCATCGGCCGGTAAGTCTCTTTGACCCTTCCGGTTGACCACATAAAACTCATCCTTCGCAGAATTCCACTGATCACCAAATCCTTCTTTGGCCTCAACTAAAAGCAGATCTCCGGCCCTGATTTTAATATGCCCCAGCGCACCCCGTATGACCTCTCCCTTCCTCTGAATTCCTACCACTACTCCCCGATAGCGCTCCCGGAATCCAAATCCTTTTAGTGTGTTTCCTACAAGCGGCGAAGATGGCGCCACAACGGCTTCAAAAACGGGTAAATCCTTAAGCTCCTTATCATCTTCAAGTTGTGGGACTGAGCGTTCAAGGCCTTTTCGTTCTGCAAGTTTATCAACCGACTTAAAATCACCGGCAAAGGTTAGAACATCATACTCTTCCAGCTGAAAATCCGGGCCCACAGGACCAATAATTTGCTTATTTCGACGAACGTGAAGTAGAAACACGTCTTCAAGTGCACGTAAACCAGCCTTGTCGACCGTAGTTCTGTGCCAGGGTGAGCCCGGAGGGAGCATTAAATCAAACTGATAGGCATCACCGCTAAATGTATTCTTGTTACTTGCGGAATCAGAGTCTGAGTTACTATTATTTGAGCTTTCACCACTTTTTATGCTGTCTCTCTCATTTTCTTTATCAGCCAATCCGGCTATTCTGTTTTTAACCTTACTCCGGTCGGGCAGAGTAGAATACCCAATAGTGGCAAAGTAAATAAAAATGATAATAGCTGCGGGTAGTCCAATCCAGGTGAGTTCAAAAAAACCAAGAGGGGGCATTCCTCTTTCTTCAAGCATTCCTGAAACAATCAGGTTGGTGGAAGTACCAATCAAAGTAATAATACCACCGCTAATTGCCGCGTATGAGAGAGGAATAAGAAGTCTTGATGAAGCATTCCCGGTTCGCTCTGCCCAGTCCTGCACCTGAGGCATCAGCATAGCCACTATAGGCGTATTGTTCAAAAAGCCCGACATAGCTGCCGTAGTCCCCATCATTTTGATCATTACCAGACGGGGACTGCTTTTCTCATCAAAAATAAACTGATCCGCAAACTGCAGCGCCCTTGTTTTCTGAATCCCGGCCGCAATAACAAACAAAGCCCCAACAGTAAACACAGCCTGATTAGAAAAACCGGAAAACGCATCCGAAGGCGTCAAAACACCAGCCAACAGCAAAACAGCAAGCGCACCCATAAAAAGAAAATCCGGCCGAAGCAACTCCCTTATAAGCGCCAGAAGCAACAATAAGATTACCCCAAGCGTAATCAGGGCATCAACAGAAAGCATAAAAAAAACCAGCGTATTAACGCGTATAAAAATTATTCAAAGCCCAAACTAAATTCCAAATCAACGATCACCAGAAAAAAATCCGTCCCCATCTCCGGTCCTGACTTCTACTTACCCAAACTAACCCTCGGTCCTCCGTCTCCGGTCCTCGGTCAAAAACTCCCACCTAAATCAAGTCCACTGACCTCTGATCTCCCAAACTAACCCTCCGTCCCCCGTCTCCGGTCCTCGGTCAAAAACTCCCACCTCAATCAAGCCCACCGACCTCTGATTCCCAAAACCAACCCTCAGTCTTCCATCTCCGGTCCTCGGTCAACAACCCCCACCTAAATCAAACCCACTGACCTCTAATTTCCCAAACCAACCCTCGGTCCTCCGTCTCCGGTTTGGTGTGGTACCCTAAATCAGGACACAAAAAACAACTACAAAAACGGTATCTTAAAAAATACCCTCAACAATTAGGTGTTCTAATGAAAGAAAACAAACCACGCAAAACATATACTTCAGAATTTAAGCGGCAGGCGGTTGAGTTAGCTCAGCTTAACAATGATATTATGCAGACTGCCCGGGATCTGGGTGTCGATCATACCAGTATTCGAAAATGGATAAAAGACCTTCAGGAAAATCCGGAACAGGCGTTTCCAGGAAGTGGAAACCCTAAAGATATGGAGCTATCTCAACTAAAACGTAAGTTGATCAAGCTGGAAGAGGAAAACGCCATTTTAAAAAAGGCCGTAGGTATCTTTGCGCCCCGCTCAAACTGAGATACCGCTTTATTAATGAAATGAGCGAAGAATATCCTGTTCGTACGTTGTGCAGGGTTATGCAAGTGACACGCAGTAGGTTTTATGTATGGAGATCGAG
>JAIULZ010000129.1 GCA_022565805.1 Balneolales bacterium | reverse complement strand
TTGAAGGATGATATCCTTAGGGAAGAAGAACCTGTGATATGAGCAAGAGAAAGCCTGACGTCTATCTGCAGGATATTTTAGAGAGCATTGAACACATCCAAAGATTTCTTGAGGGTGTTTCTGAAGAGGATTTTTATGAAAATGTAGAGAAGCAGGATGCAGTTCTGCGAAGGCTAGAAATTATCGGTGAAGCCGTTAAACATCTGCCTGAAGAAATTCGAGATAAACATCCCGATATTCCCTGGCGTCAGATTGCTGGCATGAGAGATATCATTATTCATGAATATTTTGGCGTGACTTTAGACATGATTTGGGTAGTTGCCACAGAAGATATTCATGATCTTAAAGCAAAAGTTGAAGAGATCATTGAATCAAACCAATAACCGGGTCGGCCATTAACCAGTGTTTCCTACGGACCGGTTCAGCTTTTAAGCTAAACTTTAAGATTATCGCCCGGCCGCAGTAACACCACACCGTTATAGCGCATTAAAGCGAGCGTCTTTATAAGGGTAATTTTAGGCAGAACTTACCCAGACAAATCTTAATGAGAGTAAATTTATTTGTATCTTACCTTTGTTTTAAATACGAAGGTAATTCTTACTCTTGACTTTTTCATGCATGTTTAGTCCAAACATTCCATATAATGACCTTCCACCACTGCCACCAGATGTAGATTTGGAAACTAAGCCTGTAATGCGCAAGCTTATAAAAGCAAGCCGTGCACTGTCAGAATTGAATGGTGCACTCACTAATTTACCAAACCCAACCTTATTTCTGGATACCATTCATCTTCAGGAGGCAAAATCAAGCTCTGAAATTGAAAATATAATCACTACGAATGACGATTTGTACCGTGACCTAATAGCTGATAGAAAAGCGGGTGTACTAGCCGTAAAAGAAGTCTTGCGTTATAAAGAGGCTTTGTGGCTTGGGCTGGAACGCATAGAGAAGCGACCGTTTATTTCTACAAATCTTTGTGTAGAAATGGTTCAGTGTATAAAGCAGAATTCCTCTGGTATCCGAGTCACTCCAGGCACAGTTTTGGCTAATTCTGAAGGAAAAGTGTTGTACACGCCTCCAACTGGCGAAACTGTAATTCGTAATAAAATGTCCGAATTAGAGCGTTTTATTAATGAGCCGGATAACTTGGATCCACTTATAAAAATGGCTTTGTTACATTATCAATTTGAAGCGATTCATCCGTTTGCAGATGGAAATGGTCGAACAGGTAGAATTTTGTTGCTTCTGTATTTGAAACTCTCCGGTTTACTACAAATTCCAGCTATTTATTTAAGTGAATACATTATTCGCAACAAGTTGTCATATTATGAGCTATTGCGAGGTGTAACTGAAAAGCAAGAGTGGCAACCTTATGTGTTATATATGTTGGACATGGTAGAAGTCATAGCGCAGCGTGCATTAAAGCAGATTCACGCTATTTCAGCACTAATAGATGCTGTTGGTGAGCAGATAAAGGAACAGGTGCCATTGGCTTATTCCAAAGAGCTTGTTGAAATTTTATTCAAGTTACCATATACAAAACGCCTAGTATTGTCTGATGCTGGTTTAGGAACCTTAAAAACCGTAGGAAATTATTTATCCCAATTAGAAAGAGCTGGTATATTATCATCCGAGAAATTGGGTAAAGAGAAGTTCTATATCAACAAAGCACTATTGAAGCTCTTGGCCAAACCATAAAGATAGATGCACTATAACAAAGCATAGCGCTTCGCGGTTCTCCGAATCCTGCTGACGTGTGAGCCATTGTTGTTTATATTCAAGCTTGATTGCCACGCAGCAGAAATGCAGGACCGTTATGTTTAAAATTTCAACTCATGGAAGCCGCACAAATGCCAATCCGTTATACTCCGCCACCAATTCAGCCGTTTTCACAAGTGATAGAAATTAACTAAATTTGAATATGTCCGAAAAAGAACTCATAAAACAGATCAGGGAGCTTCCCGCAGAAGCCCAACAAGAGGCGGCTGACTTTGTCGAACTTCTTACCAAAAAGTATATTCAAAGAACAGAGGCGACGGACTCTTCTAATAAAAAGTCCATTCTTGAAAATTCATTCAGAGGGATTTGGAAAGACTGTGAAGACCTTCAAGACAGTACCAAGTGGGTACGGGAGCTTCGTAAAAGCCGGTGGGCCAATTAAGATAGCTCATGGCTCTGTCAGTAGTCATTGATACAGATATTCTAATCGATTTCGGTCTCGACAAAAAAGACGCTGTTGAGACTATGTCAATTCTTGAGGAGAAGTATCAGCTTACAATAAGTGTCATCACAGCGATGGAGCTATATTCCGGTTGTAGAAGCAAACGAGATTTAAAGAAAGTAGAAGCACTGATCGAAGATTTACGAATCCAGTTTGTCTCAAAACCGATTTCCGAACGTGCTTTTGAATTAATGAAGAAATTCAGATCCAGTCATGGGGCTGAAATAAACGATACGTTGATTGCAGCAACTGCAATTGAGTCAAATGCTAAAATGATCAGCCAAAATCAAAAACATTATAAGTTTTTACCTGACCTGGATTTGCTTGAATATCCGTTAAGCGATGTATAACAATGCATAGCGCTTCGCGGTACTACGTATCCTGCGGACGGGTAAGCATTTGTTGCTAATCTTCGTACATGGTCGCCCTGCAGCAGAAACGCTAGGCCGTTACCCACTCAACTTGTTACTAAAAATTTCTATTCCAATTATTCGTTGTTTTTCTACCAATTGCTTGCGATACTACCTATTGAAATTAATTATTAATTCAACCACTATGGAAAAAACCGAACTTAAAAAAGAGGTAGAACACCTTCTCAAAAACCTCCCTGAAGATGCTGACTGGGATGATCTGATGTACAAAATCTACGTCCGCCAGTCGATTGAGCAAGGATTGAAAGATTCTGAAGAAGGCCGTGTCATCTCTCACGAGGAGATCAAGAAAAAATATCAATTGGCCAAATGAAAATCGTTTAGACGGATAAGGCCAAAAAAACAACTCGATCAGATCTTTAATTACATTGCAGAAGATTCTGCTCTGTATGCCTACCGAACCGTCGAAAAAATTATCGAACGAACTGAAAGTATTGTACCTCATTCCCAAAAAGGTCGAATGGTTCCAGAGTATGAGAGAGACGACATCCGGGAGGTATTTCAACATCCCTACCGCATTATTTATTTGATAAAGGATCAAGAGAAGATTAACGAAATCCTCAGCGTCATTCATGGAGCACGTCTGTTACCAGAGGAGATCGAATAACCGTGAGTATAACCAGCGCTTCAACGCGGACCCCGCTCTCCAAGCTGTTGTTTATGTTTCTCTTTGTTAAATAATCCTGATCTGTTAGTTTGCCCAGAGTTGGCCAAGCCGGTTAAACGCCAATCCGTTAACCACCTGATAAACAGTTCATCAATACTTATGAATTTTCCACTTCGTTAAGTAAATTATTGATGTCATTTAATTCCATGATCCTATGATTACCAAGGAAAAAGTAAAAAAGAGATTGACCGGCTGTCCGATTCGGAATTGGAGAAAGTATACCTGTACCTCTCTACTTTAAGAAAAACAAAGAAATCCCGGCCAAATATTCGTTCATTAAAATTAAAAGGGAAGCTGGACGAACAGGATCTGCGATCTTTAGCAAATGAATAAGATTCTGATTGAAACCAATATTCTTGTTTATGGATTTGATGAGGAATCGACATTTTTCGAGAAAGCCCGAAAAATATTGGAACAAGAGAAATATCAACTTGTTACCACTTCTAAAAATTTGATAGAATTCCTTGCTGTAACTACCAAGTCATCAGGATATAATCTGGAAAATAATATTGCCTTGGAAATTATCGAAGAGATCATACAGGGTATTGAAATTGTGTATCCAACACAGGAGTCGATGGCTATTTTTCTCGATTTAATGAACCGATATCAGCCAAAAGGATTGAAAGTTCACGATTTTGAAATCATCAGTATCGGTTTGGCACAAGGGATACACGAAGTAGCTACATTTAACAGCAAAGATTTCAAATCTGCTAAAGAGATAACACTTGCAGCTATATAGGCACGGTTGTTAATCGAGTAGGCGGCTCCGTTCAGAATTGAGCGGAGTGCGCCTCTCACACCACCTTACATACGGGTCGCGTATACGGCGGTTCGTTTTCTTGACCTGATTTGGTGATAGAGTTCCAACATAGCGATATATCCCCGTCTCTTCAGTCTGGCTATGGTGATGGTCGTTTTCAGGATGGGGCTTTGGGCTGTTCTCCAGCCTCCCACCCGAGTCCGACTCCATGCATAGGCATCATCCGGGTTTACTCCAAGACGCATCAGGTTCTTCCTTTTGCGTTCCGGTTTCTTCTCCCGAATGCGTTCGGGACCAGATGCAGTACCTCAGTCGTTTCCTCAACCAGCTATCCAGGGTTTGTAACTTCCCGTGGATGTTGGCGAGTTTGAAGTAGTTTAGCCAGCCTCGTATGAGCCGGTTGAGCCGCTGGATTCTCTGGTCAAAACTCATGGGGGTGGTTTTGCGAGTCCGTTCCTTAAGTTTGTACTTGATGGCTTTCTTTCCAGCTTTTCGCGCTCACCACAAGTTGGTATTGACCTTTCACCCCTTTCTTGAATACCGGAACAAAATGGTAGCCCGGTATATCGAATGTTGAGGGGTGGCGAATCCCGCTTTTCTCCCGGTTGATGGGCATCGGGGCGCGCAGTAGCTTCATCGTCAGCCGGCACTTTACCTTTCGGTGTATCAGTTCCAGCAGTATGGCATGATCCACCTGATCGAAGAATGACTTTAGATCAATGTCTATCACATGCTGATAGCCTTCTTTGATGCTCCAGTGGGCTTGTTCCACGGCCTGATGGGCGTTGCGATTGGGGCGGAGTCCGTAACTGTGCCGCTGGAAATCCGGCTCGAATACAGGCTCAAGCACCTGTTGCAGGGCTTGCTGGAATACCCGGTCAGCGTATGGATGCCGAGCATCCTCGTTTTGCCGTTAGATTTGGGTATTTCCACGCCTTTGATTGGGCTGGGCTGATAGCTTCCCTTGCGGATTTGCTCCGTAAGTATTTGGCCATTGGTTTGCAGGTGAGTTTTGAGTTTAGCTATGCCCATTCCGTCTACTCCCCCGCTCCTTTATTGGCGCACACGTGCCGGTAAGCTTCGCTCAGATTCCGTTGTTGGATTACCTGTTCTATCATTGTTGTTTTATTCATGCGGCATCGTTTAGTGGCAGCTATCAAACTTCCTGGAAATCTATCCGTAACAAACCCGGACTCTGCCCTCCATCGGATGCCTGATAACGTTCCGTCCTTCATCCCAACCAACCTGTCGGGATTACTATGACTTCGGCTGACTTCCCGATCCCGCAACTCCGGAACCGGGATCTCCCTCGGTAAGGCAATTAGCTTTTAGTCAATGCCTGCTGATTCTACTGTAATGACCTTTTCTTGTGGGCCTTAGTATGATCTGCAACCTTACCCCAATCTTCACAGCCTCTTATCCAGTTCATGTTCCTCAGTACCAACTTTTGCAGTCCCGCTTACTTCAGATGATTCCTTACGGAATCCACCCTTGTGACTTGCTAATACTTCACGGCGTCACCCGTGTGTACAGGAGACTTTCACTCCCAAGCTAATAATTCTATCAAAGAACCCTCATTACCGGATGTTATCGCTATATTCCAGTAAAGTTTGCCATTCGGGGCACACACAAGCACTTCTCGCTAACGTGCAAGCGTTTGTTGCTTAAATTCTTACTTTATCGCCATGCTGCAGAAATGCCAGACCGTTATGTGGCTAACCCCTTGCAATATTCTGCCCCTTGTATTAGTTTCATATTTACACCGTAACGAAACTAAACATCATGCCAAGCATTACAGTCAAAAATATACCAGATTCTATTTACAACAAACTAAAGCAACAGGCCCAGGCCCAACATCGCAGTATGAACAGTGAAATTATTGCCTGTTTGGAGCGGACTGTCGAGCCAAAGCGTGTTTCTCCTGATGAGATTCTTCGACAGGCCCGGATGATGAGAAGAAAAGTCAAAGGAAGCTTATCTGCTGAAGAGATCCAAGATGCAATTGATCAGGGCAGGCCATGATCGTAGTCGATACAAACATCCTTGCCCACTTTTGGCTGCCATCAGATCATACCGAACTTTGTGAACAACTGTTTCAATGGGATCCGGAATGGGTTGCACCTGTTTTGTGGAAAAGTGAGTTCAGGAACGTTGTCATTCTATACTTGAGGAAAAAACTTATTGATCTGCCGGAAGCCATACAAATAAGTGAAAAAGCAGAAAATCAGATGAAAGAACGAGAATTTCATGTGAACTCAATTCACGTTTATAATCTGGCAGATAAATCTGATTGTTCTTCCTACGACTGTGAATTCATCAGTCTTGCAGAAGACCTGGATATCAAACTGATAACCATGGACAAAAAAATCCTTCGTTCGTTTCCGGAACAATCCGCTAAACCGTTAGATATCATTGACTCATAATATTGCCACATAACAAGTGGTTCGTACGATCGGTAATTGGTGATTGATTGATTGATGGGATTTATCCAGCCGCGTCGTACAACCGCCAAACCGTTATAGGGTGGAAAACCAAAATTCTAAACTCAAACGAAAGTTTCAATACTCTGCTACAAATGAGCGCATATACATCTAAATTGGGATGTAGATCGCATGTTTACTGCGTGTATAAGTAAGTTGGTACCAATTATAGGACTACAGAAACCGAATGACAAACAGACCAAATATATTAGTAGTTTGTGGACGAAATAAAAAGCGAAGCAGAACAGCGGAACACATTTTTAAAAATGACAACCGTTTTAGTATTCGCTCTGCTGGACTAAGTCCAAGAAGCGACCGAAAAATTTCAGAAAATGACTTGAATTGGTCCAACTTAGTTTTTGTAATGGAAAGTGGACAGCGAGCAAAAATATGGGGACTCTACAGACACTTAGAATTACCAACAATTGAAGTTCTTAACATTCCAGACGAATATGAATTTATAGATGAAGAACTTGTTGAGACACTTACAGATATAATTAACTATACATTGAAAAAAGTCTACAAAATCTGACATTTTTGGGGAAACTTGACGATAATAAAAATGATTGGCGTTTGCAAGAACAGGAGAAATATCTGTTTCGCAAGACTTTGATTTTTAAAGATTATTCTGACCGAAAAACGACCAATGACCATGACCATTGTGAATTTTGCTCGGACAAATTTTCTAACACAATACCCGACTGCCAAACTCAAGGATATACAACGACAGACGACTATCGTTGGGTTTGTGAAAATTGCTTTAATGACTTTAGGAACGACTTTGGATGGACAACTATACAAAAATAGATGACAGAAAAACTGGTGCTAACAGCCGTTTTGCAAAAGCAGGATTTTGATGCTTCTAATTAAGTTAAATGCTGAAAATCTCCACCTTCGTAAAACGGCAACCCGTTATGTCAAATCACGTTCCAAGTCCACCCTATAACATATATATGGCCCCCAAAGTCTATAGGCAATAGGAATCTTGTACAACTACATTTATGTATTTGTTTTAGGGTCTCAGGATGCGGGATTATGAGTGGTGTAATCGCGTGAACGTTTTTCTGATTTACGTTTAGCGCTTCGGGTGAGCGCACCAAACATATAACGAGACTCAACGTTTTGAGCAGCTGTTACCAGCTGGGATCAAAACGGCTCCAACTTTGTGAAGCGGTCATAGAAAAATTCTCGTTCCCGCAGTGTGGGTGACCAAGCAAGTGGTTAAGAACCCGGGGTTCTTTCCAGTTCGTTCGCACCTTACCCCCGGGGCGGTTCAGCCTCCCCCCCCCCTCTTTTTAGAAATTTTTCCACAAATCGATGGTGCATCTGAGTTTATTTTAAGGCCGACTGCCGGTTCGAATCAAGCGTGGTGAGCTTGGCGTTGTGGCTTATGCTGGTTTACATGCTGTATGGAAGCATATTTTTATTCCTGCAGATTGAAGCTCTTGCCTTACTGGATTTGGAAAATATCCGGCACTATCACGCCCGTGCCGATGATGGAGCCGAGCCAGATTACCAAGGGCCGGCAAATTATACTGACTGGTCGTATTCTAAATATGAGCGATGGATATTCTTGTGCATCCTGACCCCATCAAGCACGGTCTTGAGCCATGCAAAAATCAGCCAGCCCGTGCCAGCAGAACACACACTCGGTGGGTACGACCAAATCCGCCCGGTAAGGCGCGACAGTTTCCCATAAAGCCACCGGGCTGCGCCGATATTTCTTATGCAGCACCTTGGCTCCGGTATGGTCAAGGATGCAGATATACATCGTTCTTGCATGTAAGTCGATGCCGCACTAATATGCATGTTGTTGAGAATACACATTCATGATTTTCCTCTGGTTTGTGAAAGGTACTGTTCCAACCCGAATGTACGAATTCGGGGGAGGCCATCTAAAATATGGAGCGTTTGGTGCTGACTCGCCTCACGGGTTATGGTTGGCTCAAAGTTTGCTAAAAAAGGCAATACCATTAACTTAATCCATCAGGCTTCACAGCTTAAACGCAAATCCGTTAAGTTCCCTCTCTTGTTCTTCAGAATTCTCGACTTAATGAATTACTTTCCTCCACGTTTTTAATCAAATTAGATAATAATTACTAATAAACGCCATAACTATGGAAAAGGCATTACTTGACGAGCTTTCACAGCTTAATAAAAGCGAAAAGTTGATTTTGGTTGAAGCTTTGTGGGATTCTATTGCATCAGATCCAAATGAAGTGGAAGTTGCAGAGCATCACAAAGCAATTATTGAAGAACGTCTTAAAACACTTGAGCAGGATCAGAAATCAGGATTAAGCTGGGAAAAGGTCCGGCAAAAATATTTATAAACTACTTTGCCTGTACCATTAATATTTACCGAAAAGGCACAGGTAGATTTGGATGATGCCTTCCAATGGTATGAAGATCAAGAGCCTGGATTAGGCAAAGAGTTCATTTGATCTATAGATGCTAAAATTGCAGAACTAAATCGCCATCCACTTCATCATCAGGTTGTTCAAAGCGACCGGGTTCGACGTTCACTTATCAACAGATTTCCCTTTTCTATTTAATTCGGAAACGATGAAGAACTGATCACCATTTTTGCAATTCTTCATCAAAGTATAAGCCCCGAGTTTTGGAAATCGAGAATATAGATCCGGAAACTTAACAAGCCTTTCAACCGGATTTTGCCGTTCATTGCTGGTAGTGAAGATTTTCAGAGTTGCAGTAAAACTTTTTTTTTATCACTTTGGTAACTTGGAATCGCAAAACCGCACAAACGCCAAACCATTATATGGCTTGTCTCAAAAATTAATTTCTATTTACCCAAACTATCAATGGTTGAACCCATACCGGAAAATAGGGCCAAGATTATCGAGGATGAAGATACATTGATAGTATCATTTCCTGTCAGAAAAGTTTGGTCAAGCTTAATTCTTCTGATAGCATTTTTTTTGCTTTGGACTTTTGGGATTTTTGCAATACTAGTCTCATTTATCGTAAATGATCATCAACTTTCAATTATCCCACTATCATACACTTTAATATGGCTTTTATTATTTATAGTCCTAGCCTGGAAGCTTTATGGGAAAGATGAGATTGTAATAGAAGGGCAAAATGTAGCGCTTCGGAAGAAATTGTTATTTCTTAGTTATTCAAAAAATTTTGCTTTGGAAAAGATTCATAGCCTGAATTTTAAGCGAGATTCTCTGTTGAGCAATAATATTTTTATGAACTCAATACCTACATATTGGGGATACAGTAGTGGCTCTATTTCATTTAGTACTGGAAAAAAGAATGTACTAATGAGCGATGGTGTTGATGATGCTGAAGCGTTGTATATTTTTGAATTAATAAAAAAAAGGATTGTTAAGTAGTTGGTATGATTCCCACTTATAAAAAAGAAATTGAATATACTTCAAAGAAAAATTTGATACCCAAAGTCTTCATTACTTTACCTTTTGGAATCTGGTTGACAGGGCTTGCTTTCTTAATTTCCTTTCATTTTAACCCGGGAACTCATGTTTTGTTGATTGTATTTATATTTGTATTCACAGTAATGTGGTCGGCTTTAGGTTTTAGTTTATTTGACCTCTGGCTTTGGGTAATGTCGGGCAAAGAAATAATTGAAGTATCAGATGGGAAGTTATCTATTACAAAAAGAGTTTTTTTATTTAAGAGAAAAAAAGTATTTGATTTAGCTCATGTAAGAAATCTTAATGATTCGAAGATTTTCGGCTTTAAAGCAGCACTTAATGGTCTGCCTTATTTAGGATTCGAAAATGGAATGATTCGATTTGATTACGGGATGAAGACATTTCGATTTGGAAATGGTATAAGTCGCCTTAGTGCTTTAAAAATAATTTCCGAATTTAAAGAAAGTAGATTGTTTTCAAAGTCAAATTTCGAATGATAATCGCCCAATTACAAGCATAGCGCTTCGCGGTTCTCCGAATCCTGCCGATGTGTAAGCCATTGTTGCTTATATTCGAGTATGGTTGCCCCGCAGCAGAAATGCTGGACCGTTACAAGGCAAAAGATAATCGAGTATGTTAACTATTTGGGCAAATGCTAAAGATTAAGTCGATATC
>JAIULZ010000128.1 GCA_022565805.1 Balneolales bacterium | reverse complement strand
ACAATAATTCGCCTGTGGCAGATTTTTGAATAGAACTTGAGTTAACCAGGGTGTCATCATCCAGAATAGTCCATGAGTCCCCTGCATCTTTGGTGATGTAAACGCCCAAATTTGTGGCTAAAACCCAGTGCTCGTCTGTAAGGACTTCGAAATCATTTATAAAGAAGTAAAATGGTTCATTACCCCAATCTTCATCGTACTCATAAAGAATTACTCGGTTTGTATCACCGGAGGGATCGACTAAAATAAGCTCTCCGCATATAAAATAAAATGATTTCAAGTAAGAGCTACAATCATAGGTATGATAAACATATACTTCAGTACCATCCGACAAGACTCGCTCCCCTCCTAAATCATTGGTCCAATCCCCATCATAATCATAGATCGTGTTATAACTTATGTGATAACTGTCTATATCGTGATGATCTATGCGAATGGTGATCGATTCAGATTTTATCCAAATAGTTGGTATTCGCATGACTACATACTGATTATTATAACCTGAACGCAGGTTGCCAAGCGGTTGCCAGCTTATTCCATTATCTTCAGAAAACCAGGTATTACCATTGGTGCCGGGGTTATTCAAATCAGATGATATCACCAGGACACCATGATCTGAGCCCGCAACATCGTGTACTTCGTACCCTTCAAAAGGAGTTTCAAAAGGCTCCCAGCTGTTGCCATTGTCTGTAGATCTGTAAAATGAGCCATTTTTGGAAATCACAAAAATTTGGCCATCGGCTCCGGCAATCAAATATGAGCCTAATCGCTCATCTGCGTCTTCGATTGGGTGCGCCACATCTTTAAAGGTGATTTGCGCCTGAGTCTGCGAATGCGCAGAGAAAAGAAAAAGGCAGCTTACACAAAGCAGAGGGATTATTTTTTGAATCTTCATAGGACTGAACGCTAATTTTAAGGAGCTAAGTTATTTTATAATAGATAAAAGTCCGAATTAAATTTTTCGGATTTGTAATCTTGTGTTTTTATTGTGAATTGTGAATTGGTGTCGATCCATGAATTGGCTGCAAGCTTAGCCAATGTTTTATTAAAGGAGCTGAATGAATCTTAGTGGTGCTTTTATTTGATGTCATCCGGGGTGTTTGCTGTTTAATAGGAGCGTAAGGAGATGCTTCTAACTCAATCTTAGAGTAGTTTTGGCTGTATTTCTATAAAGATTTCGCAAATCCTGCGCTACCCGTAAAGCTTCCGGTTTTTTATTGCTGAAAGTGCCGAATAGAAACCGAGGGACTAAAACTAATTTTCCTCATCGCAACTGCGCCTCCATCATGAAAAAGATTTTTGCAGGTCTTGCCATAGTAGTTTTACTGCTTATTTGCGGCTTGTTCATCTATGTTTCAACCATAGATGGCGACGATATAACGGCTATGCTGGAAGATCAGCTGGGAGATGATTTCAGGGTGGAAATAGACCGGGCTTCCGTTTCTTTGATGCGTTTTGCGGTCGACATCGAAAACATCACCATAACCCATCAGCCGGAAGATCATCTGCTTTTAAGCGCTTCATCACTTAAAATGAGTGGTCTTAGTTTGGCTTCCCTGTTGCGGAAAAATCTCGTTATTCGCAGCTTTTCGGCAGATGACTTCCTGGTAGACTGGAATGATTCACTTTTTGGCAAGGAAGGCGATGGAAATGCAGATTCCGATTCCGATTCCGACGAAAAGCCGGCTCTCGATAAAGCGGTTATACGTGGGTTTGATCTCCGGAACGGCACTTTAATTTTACGTGATGATGGGGAAGAAAGGCATCGCTACAATCAAATTGACTTCAGGGGCGGGTTTGCCTTTAGTTTGCTTGATGGCTCGTTTTCGAGACTGGAGCGGGATAACAGCATTCGGGTAGATACGCTCGGCTTTTATCTTTCTGCGGACCGCTATCAGTTTTCCTTAAAAGATTTTCGATTTTCGCAGGAAGACGGTACCTCTACGCTAAAATCTATGAGCCTAATTCCGGTTGGTGGTTATGAGCAATATATGAGCTCGGTAGAATATCGAACCGATATGTACGAAATAGATCTGCAAAACCTGAGGGTAATTGGAATTGATGATCTGGCATTTTTGTATGATGGTACCATTATCGCAGATTCTGTTTATGCAGAGGATTTCACCATTGGCGTTTCCAGTAATCTTAAGCTGGAAATAAATCCGGAGCGGGGAGACCCAAAGCTTTTGAATCGGATGGTTCAGGATTTACCGTATCATTTTAAGGTGGGCATCATAACTGTTGGCAAGGGAAACGTGAGCTATTCGGAGGAAGCAGAAGATGGCGTAAGGCCGGGAACCGTTCGCTTTAGCAATACTACGGCTTATGTTCGTAATATTGATACGCGGTCATCAGAGCCGGCCGTTCTTACGGCTGTTACCTATTTTCAAAATCATGCAGAGCTGAATACTGAGCTTCGGTTTACCCTGAGCGATGAGCCTTTCCGCATGAAGGGATCCGGGAGCTTGAATCCTTTTGATTTGAAGCAGCTTAATTCTGTTTTTAAAGATATCGAAGGAATAGAAATTACCGATGGTAAAGCTCACGAGGTTCAGTTTTCGTTTGAAATGCAGAATAACCAAGCAACGGGCAACATGCGAATTGTCTATGAAGACCTTAAAATTAAGCCGATTAACAAAGATGACTACAGCAGCAGTACCCGTGGAAATATTGTGGGATTTCTGGCAAACGAAATTGCGCTGCGATCCAACAATATGCCCGATTCTAACGGCGAGGTAAAAGAGGGCAAAATCAGCCATGAGCGTGATCCTGAGGAAGATCCCTTTTTTAAATACCTGTGGCAAACGCTACGATCAGGTATTTTTGATATATTGATTAGAGGGATTTAAAATGTTGAGTGTTGAGTGTTGAGTGTTGAGTGTTGGATTTTTTGGATTTTTTGGAATTTTGGGTAATTGTTAGATGATGAGATTCTCAAATCCTCAAATCTTTAATTTCAAAAATTAGCTTTCGGGTACTTCGTCGACCAGATTTTTCAGGGATTTTTTTGCATCACCGAATAGCATTTTTGTTTTTTCACCGAAGAAGAGCTGGTTTTCGATTCCTGCGTAGCCGGGGCTCATGCTGCGCTTCATTACGATTACGTTGCGCGCACGCTCGACTTCCAGAATGGGCATTCCGAAAATGGGACTCGACGGATCTTCGTTAGCCGCCGGATTTATCACATCGTTTGCGCCAATAACAACAACAACGTCGGTGGTTGGAAATTCTTTATTGGCGGCTTCAAGCTCCAGCAAATTGTCGTAGGAAACGTCGGCTTCGGCAAGTAGCACGTTCATGTGGCCGGGCATGCGACCCGCAACCGGATGGATGGCAAACTTCACTTCTACGCCTTCGGCTTCCAAAAGCTTTGCGAGCTCATTACAGGCGTGCTGCGCCTGCGCAAGGGCAAGACCGTAGCCGGGCACAAAAATGACTTTTTCGGAATATTTGAGCAGAATTGCGGTATCGCTTAGTGTAGCCTCTTTAACCACAGCTTCGCGACCGTCGCCGGAGGCCGCTCCGCTGCTGCTAAAACCGCCTATAATTACGTTAAACAGCGAACGGTTCATAGCGTTGCACATCATAACGGTAAGAATTGTGCCGGATGCGCCCACCAGAATGCCGCCCACAATCATAACCTGATTGCCATAAATAAGTCCGGCCGCCGCGGCTCCGATGCCGGTAAATGCGTTGAGCAGCGAAATCACAACCGGCATATCGCCACCGCCAATGGGTGTCACAAATGTTATGCCGTAAACCAAGGAAACTGCCAGCAGAATAAGCACAATGCTGAAATCTATACCGGGCTGCATCAAAAACCAGCCGCTCAAACCGAAAAAGCCCAAAAGCAGCAACAGATTGACCACTTTAGGAAAAGGAATGACAAGCGAGTCGCGAAGAAAGCCCTGTAGTTTTCCATAGGCGATGAGGCTTCCCGTAAATGAAACGCTTCCGATAAACAGCGCAAAAAGTGCCGCAAAAATCTGTCCGTTAAGCAGGCTTGTACCGGCCGGATAATTATTAAATTCCACCAAAGAAATAAACATGGCACATGCTCCACCCAGGCCATTAAACAAGGAAACCATTTCGGGCATGGCCGTCATCTTTACTTTTTTGGCGACCACCAGACCGATTACAGATCCCAATGCCATGCCGGCGGCTATCCATGCGTAGTTATTGGAGCTACTTTCTACGGGATACACGAGTGTAACTGCAATGGCAAGTCCCATGCCGAGGGCAGCAAGCAAATTTCCCGAGCGGGCGGTATCCGGTCGGCTAAGCCTCTTTAGTCCGGCTATGAAGAGGATGATGCAAATAAGGTAAATAAATTCGATTATTTCGGTGCTCACAATAATTCCATTTAGGGTGTTTAAGCCTGTTCAGGCTTTTTTTTCTTTTTAAACATGCCCATCATGCGGTCTGTAACCGCGAACCCACCCACAATATTAATGGTAGCCAGCATAACACCCAGAAAACCCAGAATAAGCACAAAAAGGTCACCCGGCTCTGCGCTGCGAATCAGTATGATGGCGCCCACAATCACTACGCCGCTAATAGCATTGGCACCCGACATAAGCGGAGTATGGAGCACGGTGGGCACTTTCGAGATAACTTCCATCCCCAAATAAACCGCCAGTACTAAAATATACATGGTGGTGAGGTTTTCGGAAATAAATGCGACGATTTCGTTCATAGATTATTTATTTAGTCTCGGCTCTTAGTTCGCCATTATACACGGTGCAGGCCGATTTTATGATTGGGTTTTCCCAATCCCAAACGGCTTCGCCTTCTTTGAGCAGCACCTTCATGAAATTACACATGTTTTTGCTGTACAGCTGACTCGCGTGTACGCTAACTTCGGATGAAAGAAAAGAATTGCCCACAATCGTAACCTGATGCTCTACAATCGTTTTGCCATCTACGGTAAGCTCGCAGTTTCCGCCGGTTGAGGCGGCAATATCCACAATTACAGAGCCGGGTTTCATCTGCTTTATCATTTCGCCGGTGATGAGCACCGGAGCTTTTCTGCCCCGAATCTGCGCGGTTGTGATGATTACATCGGCCTTTTCTGCTTTTTGGGCAATCAGCTCGTGCTGCTTTTGCTTAAACTCTTCAGTTTGCTCCACTGCGTATCCGCCGGCGGCTTTATCTTCGCGTGCGCCCTCAACTTCTACAAATTTGGCGCCCAGACTCTGAACTTCTTCCCGAGCTGCGGTGCGCGTATCGAATGCCTCGACCGACGCTCCTAAACGTTTTGCCGTAGCTATGGCCTGCAAGCCCGCAACGCCGGCTCCGATTACAAGTACTTTCGCCGGCGGGATGCTCCCGGCAGCGGTAGTAAGCATTGGAAAGTAGCGCGGCAGCAAACCCGCGGCCTCAATAACTGCTTTATAGCCGGCCAGAGAAGCCATAGACGAAAGCATATCCATAGACTGCGCCAGGGTGATGCGCGGTATCATATCCATACTTATGGCAGTGTGTCCGCGGGCGATAACCGGATCAATAAGACGATGGTCTAAAAACGGCTGAAAAGATGAAACCAGAATAGTACCCTTGGGAATCAAATCCAGCTCGCTTTCCCGTGGCGGAGCAAGTAACAGCAGCATGTCGCTGTTGCTCAAAATAGATTTACGGTCCGCAATTTCGGCTCCGGCCGAGGTATAAGCTTCATCATCAAAGAATGCTGAGATTCCAGCGCCCGACTCTACCTTTACACTGTTTTTTTCGGCCGTGAGTTGCTTAGCGCCCTCTGGCACCAGCGCCACCCGTTTGTCCTGCTCCTCGTTAATAATCCCGATCCGCATTATTTTTTCTCCAAAATTGAACCCTCAAAGTCAAATGGTTGAGCATAACACAACAAAAAAAGCAAAATTTCATTCCATTCCATTTTATACGCCAACTCAATAAGAATATAACTTTAAGCGAGAAGATATACAGACTTTTATGGATTTTTTTGATGATCGGGCTAAATGCATTACTAATTTTAAGTTTACCCATACCAATAACTTGGTCTTTATAAACAAAGCTGAACTATTCTCAGTTTTTGGTTTGGGCGGACAGGCGCGATTATTGGAATATTTATAGGTGAAGGAGAGGGAATACTCGTTACCCTTGACAACGCTCGACGGAAAAACACAGATAATAACGTTTAGAAATATTTGATACCTGAAGAACAAGCTACAAAGGAGCGACATGGCATAGACTGCTCTGGAATTCCGGGATAAAGTTTAAATAAAATAAATTCTCGGATCCAAATCTTACTAATGCCTAATTTCTGATCTATGGCCGCAGATCTTTAATCTCCGTTTTTTTTCCATCAAAGCCTTCGAATAACATTCTGTGGGCGCGGTAGGAAAGTTCGTCGTTTCGGTCTTCATAACCGGAAATCCATTCGAGAAGCATGGGCAGGTTTGCGTCTTGCGCTTCTTTCGATTCGTATTTGTGAGGTTCCCAGGCTCTGTTTTTTGCGTTTTCCTGACAAAGCTGAACGGGCAGATTCATAAAAATAGCTTCGGTCGCAAATGGCTTCACCAATTCGAGTAAATCAGTATAGCAGCCTTCCATAACCCACTCATCATTTTCTTTTATAAAATACTCAATTGTTTCATAAGCCTGATCTGTTGGCCTGCGTACCGGCGGATTAGTTGGTAGCCATGCCAGAACATCAAGGTCGAGATGCATAAGTCCTTCACGTTTAAGTTTAGCGGCTAAGGTAGACTTTCCGGAGCCGGAGTTTCCAAAGATGATAATTTTTCTCAAGGGTATTCAAATAGATGAATGGAAGACAAGACTATTTTCTATCAAAGCATGTTGATTCCAAATGTAGTTAATTTTCAAATGTATGAACAGTCAGCAGCTTGTTGTTTTATAAAAGGGGGGGCTGCTTCTCAGGTTGGGTAGAGTAAGCATCATAACATAAATTGCGAAGTAATTAACTGAATCGGAAAATTTGCCTGGTAGTCAAACTATGGTGCTAATGAACTGACCGCCTAAGCTGCATCAGCTTTGTGCAATAACTAAGCTCACAAGAGAAATCTCTAACATCTACACTTAGGGGTACGAGCTTCGCTTATTGTTCAGCTTTTGAGAAATTCGAAATATGATGTTAAAACTAATTAATCAAAGAGGGGAATTCGGTACTACGTGCAGGTTTTGCGCTCGAATACAGTTTTTCACTATAGTTTTGCACGGAATTAAAGTTTTCCATAATACCCATTTCATCATACCTGATTGTATATGAGTAATAGATAATTATCCCCAAAATAAGCGTTATGGCAAAGATCAAACCCATTGTGAATACAATGGCGGTAAAACAACTCCGTAATGTTAAACTATTTCTTGACATCGATGGGAGGGTTTGGCATTTACCCGTATATGCTTGATTTATTGGAGCATAAAATCCGACAGAGTAGCAGGACCGGAAAGTTCAAACGGATAAATTTGAATGATAAATTATTGTTTAGCTCACAATGAGCCCGGTAATCGTCAAAGTTGCACAACTAAAGCTTAATTCGTGTGCATGATAATTACTAATGGAAACCGCAGGATAAACATGCCTATC
Source organism: Balneolales bacterium (assembly GCA_022565805.1). Classification (GTDB taxonomy): domain Bacteria; phylum Bacteroidota; class Rhodothermia; order Balneolales; family Cyclonatronaceae; genus Cyclonatronum. Next base: position 3,110 of record JAIULZ010000128.1, on the reverse strand, counting down.
TATTAGGCATATTTAGTGTGATGAGATGATAAAATTTTACATTGCTTCAATAGAAATCATTAATTATTTCAATGGCATAATAGTAAATAATTATTTGATATTATGCAACTTACTTATTTTTTCACGCTCTTTTATTTTTAACTGAGTCTGATTTAAAATAATAAAGCATGTATTTGTATTAAATAATATTAATTAACTTCTGTTAAGAAATATTATTAAAGCATATTTTAATACTAAAAGGAATAGATTTGTTCGTTACTTAGGTAGCTTGATGCTGCTTTGTTTCGATGAATCTACCTTGATCTATCGACCAATCCGTATTTATCATTGCATGATACAGAATGATTTAAAACCAGACAGTGTTTTGTAAGGAAATTAAATTTGAGCTAACCTCTATTTATTAAAAGCGAAACGTTTTGTTGATTTACTTTTATGCAGGCTTTTCATTCTTTCAGTTTTAATGCTCAGGAGCAGATGACCACAAAAGTTTTTTATCAGGAATTGAATAATATTTTAGGGGACGAGGTAGAGGCCTGTAAACTTTTAAACTCTGGACTTGCTGGAGCGATTTGGTATTGGGATCTTGAAAACCCCGAAATTGAATGGGTAAATGAGTATTTCTGGAAAATATTAGGATTTGAATCATCGGAGACAGCAGACCGTCCATTGGTGTGGATGCAGCTTGCCAATCAAAGAGACCTCAATAATATTTCAAAATATCTTAACCGAAATTCGCAATGTCCGAATTATACATTTAATGAGGATATCCGATTTTCTCACAAGACTGGAAAAATAGTTTGGATGAGTTGCACAGGCCGGGTTGTCTTTAACGATAATGGTGAAGCTGTAAAGATTCTCGGGTCAGCCATCGAGATTACAAAGAAACGTATTCACGAAAAAAGCATAGGACTTGAAAAAGAGCTACTTAGTAGTAGTTTAAATGCGTTAAAAGTTGGCTATTGGGAAGTCAATATTGCCGATAGTACAGTCTTTTGGTCGTCTTTGATGTACAGTATTCATGGAGTAGATGATGATTTCCCGCTTACTTTTGAAAATTGTCTCAGCTTTTATTCAGAAGATGATCAAATACGGATTTCAGAGACTATGCAACATTTGCTGGAAAATCCTGAACTACCCATTAATTTGAAAGCCAGGCTATTTGCGGCTAAAGGAAAGCAGCTAAATGTTCTAATAAGTTTTAACAGTATCCCAGATGTTGCCGGCAAACCAAATGCAGTTAGGTTGTTAGGTACTCTCCAAGTTTTGAATACCCAGGATTCGGTCGAAGCTAGTATAGACAGTGAATTGGAAAAATTAAAAAGAAAGCTGTTTGTTAACAATGAAGCCATGGGCATGGGGTTTCTCAGGTTTAACAAAAGCCTCTCTTACATTAAGGCCTGCGAATTTCTTTGCCAATTACTTGATATACCCGAAGAGAAAAATACCTCCATACATTTAAAGCGTAAGCTTAAGGTTATATTTAATGTAGAGCCAAGCCTATTTTTTTCATTTGTTATTAACGTTACAAAAAAAATCGGTCTTGAGAGTGCTCAAAGTCTTTTATTAGGCGATTTTCTCCTTCAGTTTGCAAGGAAAGGAATCAGGAGATGGTTTAAAATTCATCTAAACGTTGAGCATGATAGTCTTGGGGAGCCCGTGTTCTCCCTTTTGCTTTACAATTATGATGAACAGAAAAAACTTGAAGTAGAAAAAGTTGAGCAAAAATATTTCCTGGAATTATCGCAAAGGGTTTCGGGCGTTGGCCATTTTATGGCTAATCTCGAAAAGGGTACATGGTCTGGCTCGGCTGTTATGATGTATCTTCTTGGTATTGACGGTAGATTTGAGCAAACGATTAGAAATTGGATGTCGCTTTTGACTCCCCGCTCTCGAAAGTCGGTGCTCTTTTCAATTTATAAAGCATTGGTAGATAAAAGCGCATTTGATGTAAAGTTCCAAATTGTGCGCCCCAAAGATAATGAAACCAGATGGATTGAGTTGAAGGCTCATTTCATACAAAAAGAAGATATTTTCAAAATTCAGACAGAACCGATGCTTGTTGGCACTATTCAGGACGTTACTGAACAAATGGAATATATTGAGCGGATTGAAGAGCAAAACGCATTTTTGCGTAAGATAGCCTGGTCTCAGTCTCATGAGGTGCGCGCGCCTTTATCCCGCTTGCTGGGAATCACCAAAGCCTTAGATGAAATGGAGCCCGATGATCCTGATACCAAAACACTTCATAGGAGTTTGTTGCCCGCAGCACAGGAGATGGATAATGTGATTGTTCGGTTAAATCAGCAGATTAATGACTTTGAAGAACTTTCCGGTACACCTATAAGGAGTAAGTTTCAAATATGAGAATAGTGAAATTATTTTGCCGATCATTGTTGGTGCTGGAATAAATACAACCATTTTTGGTCTTTCTTACATCCTGAACTGAACAGGCTGTACAAGTAGTACATTAACCAGCTCGCCCTGATGTATACCAGGTGAAAATCTAGCTTTTTTAATCGATTGCTTAGCTGCAAGATCAAGGGATTCATTTCCGGAACTTGTTAAAATTCTAATATTATTTGGTCGTCCCTCTCTGTCTACTACAAATTGTACGAGCGCTCTTCCCTCAACCCGATTTCTTCTTTGCTTGTCGGGATAAGACACAATGAAGCTGTTAATATCGAGTTTGGGCATAGTGTCGGCAAACTCAAGATAGTCTTCACCCTCAGGCAGCATAGGCGAGTTGAAAGAACCTGAGCTTGATGCACAGGCGGCCAACAGCATGGCTAAAATTAAGAATAGAGAGTAATTCTGTAGTTTCATCTTGTGTAAATATTTTTTTGAGATTTTTTTTGTATCGAGAAGTATAAACATTGGCTCTATATACCTTCTCCAGATTAACCCGTACAAAAATTGCAGAGTTGAGAAGATTAGTTTAGGTATATATTGCATTAAACTCGCATCATTACCGCATTTCGTTATTGATGTGGTTTTTGCTTTCTACTATGTGGTCTAAATTTTTATATATGAGGACTTCGAAAATCATAGATTTGGTAATCTAACTTAACTTACGCAAAAAGACCGTGTAGTGGCTACAAATCAACTTGTTT
>JAIULZ010000127.1 GCA_022565805.1 Balneolales bacterium | reverse complement strand
TATAAAGTAAAAAAAAGATTTTCGTATTTATATAAATTTCGGGGATTTGAAAAACCAGACTCAAAGGATTGAAATTGCAAAAATAAAACTGCTGTCACGATGCTAGGCATAAAAGTTGTGTAGTTGTTAGAAGGCAAAATGATAGTTCAGTAAACGGTTATACAAGCCCTAAATCAATATAATCTGCTGTTTGTTAAAGAATTGGAAACTAATAACCGGAACGATGTAAGAAACGATGACACCTGCATACAGGTTGTAATTATATCTCAATAACAGGCTTTTTTATACCCTCTTGCTAATTGATTCTCAAAAGTTCAGGGTTATGCTTTTAGAGACCACCTAAATTGCCTGAAAATGTATGTTCCGGAATATGGCGAGTTAAATCAACAATTTAGATATGCTAAACGACGTTTATAAGGTTTTTGTTTATGGTACGCTTCGAAAAGGCTGCCGAAATCATGTATTACTTGCCAATGGTCAGGCCGAGTTTTTAGGCACTGCAACCCATTATGGATATTGTATGTGGGATTTTGGAAGTTATCCCGGTATAGCGCCGTCTAAGCGAGTTCAGGATTCTATAGAGACAGAGTGTTACAAGATTTCTTACAGCACTCTATCAGAACTCGATAAGCTAGAGGATTACTATGGCAGTGGTCACCCTGATAATCTATACGAAAGAAAGCTTATTACCAGCGCCGAAGGTATTACTGGCTGGATATATATTATCCGGCCTGAGTTTCTTGTTTACATGCAGAGGAAATGGAAGACGATAAAAACAGTTCAAAACGGAAACTGGCCACCTGTAGAAAAGGACAGACTTCATCAGCTGTATGAAGAATAAATCAGTTGCTAATTTTTTTTGATATTGAAGCAGATTTTGGGGTACTAATAAGGCTTCAAAAAGCTTGCAGTGTGTCGCGTAAAGTACCGGTATTTCTAAACCAGGAATCTTAAATCCTCGTTATTTTTCCATAGGAAGTCATTAACAATAGGAATCTTCGTGCGTAAATAGGGATTCATTTAATAATGTGCGGTAAAGGTATCCAAAAGCGCCATTTCTTCACAAGGCCGGAAGAAAATTTTAAATTCTAAACTACCTGGTCATTTATAAATGAAATCTCATTTGGGATTATATGATACAGGTAATGTATTAATGTAAAATTAAAAAAAATATTCCGTTTTAATCTTGCTTTGAAGAACGGGATGTTAGTTTTTAAAATCAATTCAACGATAAATCAAAAGCTTTAAACCCAATAATTTAAATTTCTTTATCTTTAAGAGCAGGATAAATTCGAATATCAAACTTCTGAATTTTTTAAAACTCGGTCTTCCGCTTTGCGTTCCTCTATAAGTGTGGTATAATAAAAGCAGCAGCAGTAGAAGAGTGAATAGTGAAAAAGAAAACTTGCGCACCTATTCTAATGTATTTTAGAAGCAGTGACCAGAACTGTTGAAAAAGAAACTAATTACGCTATTTTGTGGGGCAAAAACTGAAAATTTGACTCAGAATAGAAAATAAAAGACTTAATGTTCGGTGATCAAAAATGGAAAATCATGATAAGCCAATTTTTGTTTATATAACATGTCCTACCGTTGAAGAGGCCAGGAGCCTTGCTGGTGCACTTTTAGTTCACCGGCTTATTGCCTGCGCTAATATTCTGCCTAAAATGGAATCTGTTTATCGGTGGAATGGCAAAATTAAGCATGAAGCTGAGGTGGTGCTCTTGCTTAAAACGCGAGAGTCCAGACTTCCTGCTATAAAAGAAAAAACGAATGAATTGCACTCTCACGATTTGCCCTGTATTATAGCTATACCAATTAGCGGTGGGAACCAGAGCTATTTAGATTGGATAACTTCAGAAATTGAGGGGCAAACCCCTGTTCCTGAAATACCACTGGATTAGTTTTTTTAACACCTAATAACGTCAACTTTTTAATCGCATAAGAAAATTGAGCGCACTTACTTTAACCCGCCCAAATACAAGTACTCTAATAGCTTGTATAAATCGTGTCGAAGCTAATAATGCTATTAATTTTGAAGTGATGGCTGGTTTAGAGGAGGCATGCCAAATCATTGAAAGCGATGATAATATACAAGTATTTGTTCTTACCGGTCAGGGACATAAATATTTTGCTGCAGGTGGTGATTTGAAGGAATTTGCTGCGTTGGAAACGGAACAGCAAGCCAGGCAAATGTCTATGCGAATGGGTAATATTCTGCATCGGATTGAATCTGCTGAATGCTGGACTATTGCTGTTATTAATGGTGATGCTTATGGTGGCGCATGTGAAATGATGCTTGCCTTTGATTTTCGTATTGCCGTAAAACACGCCCGCTTCAGATTTACACAGGCGCGCTTTTATTTAACACCGGGATGGGGTGGTTTAACCCGGCTGGTAGAAAGATGCAGTCGTTCAACCGTACTCTTTTGGCTGGGAACACAGGCTGTGATAGACTCAGATGCTGCATTAAGCGCCGGTTTGGTAGACCTTACGTTTGGTTCTGCAAACCTGGATGAACATCTTGCTGAAATTACTCGCAAACTTTGTGAAAACGACAGGCGGTTCACTCATGCGTTAAAAGAGGGGATTACTTATGCACAGAAACACCCCCATAGAGAATCTATAACAAATGAGCGATCTGAATTTTCTAAGCTTTGGGGTAGCCGCGAGCATCATAAGAGAGTGAAGGAATTCCTGGCAAGGAAAAAGAAGACACCTTAGAAAACGACTTAGAAAATCGTTTTAATTTGTTTTTAATTTAAGTAAGAGAAAAAAAGCCCGGTATACTCAGGCTTCTGGTTCAGGCACATATATTTTTTAGGGAGCAGCAAAAGGCAAAGAGAGTGATTTTTTGAAGTATTTTTGACATCCATGCTCTATGCTACTATTGGGATAAGGAGTAGGCCTATGTTTTCAATAAAAAGCCATTCTCAGAAATCATGACTTTGTACCTTTCTTCTTAAAAGCATCTTGGTTTCGTAGTGTATGCCGTCTCTGTAAATTTCAAGCGGCATTTTTTGACCTTCCGAATATTCCCGAAAAAGGGCCATCGCGTGAGTTTGTCCGTAAATGAGTTCGTTACCAACACGAGTTATAATATCTCCCGGAAGTATACCTGCTTCAAAAGCAGGCCCGTCTTGGTTTACGCTAACAACCAAAAGCCCCTGCAAATAGGGTAGGCGGTACTCAAAAGCTATTCTTCTGTTTATGGAAACAACTTCGAGCCCGGGATCATAATCTGGAAGTATTTCACCAGTTTCTGCAAGCTGCTCAATTATTTGGAGAACCCGGTTAGATGGAATGGCAAAACTGAGACCAACGAAACCAGCGCTTGTACCACCGGTAAAAATAAATGTATTTACACCTATTACTTCCCCGACAGAGTTTACCAATGGCCCGCCGGAATTTCCGCGATTAATTGCAGCATCTGTTTGTATCATATCCAAATAAACCCTTGGGTCTTGTGGATTGGGGCGAAAATTTCTGCCTACAGCGCTTACTACGCCAACGGTAACGCTTGGCTGGCCATCATCAAAAATACCAAAAGGGTTTCCGACTGCCACAACCCATTCTCCAACAATGGCAGAGTCTGAATCACCAAAGGTAACGTGTTCGAACTTTTGTTCGGCCTGTATTTTTAGTAAAGCAAGATCTGTGTACTCGTCTGAGCCCACTACAAAAGCATCATACTGATCTCCCCCAGATGTAACTACGCGAATAGAGGTGGGAGATCTGCCAATAACATGCTCATTGGTTACTACATAGCCTTCTTCATTAATAATAAAGCCAGACCCTACGCTGGTAAATGATCTTTGTCTGCCGTGTCGGTGCAGAAAAAAATCCAGAAAGGGGTCGCTATGTCTGCCTTCATCTATTTCGGTAACAATAATACTTACAACAGCAGGGCTAACCTCTTTAACAGTTTTAGTAATTGCATTTTGGCGTTGGCCGGAAATTTCCTGCTGATGCTGTAACCTGCTATTTTCGGTAGTAGTGTTAGGTGTGCTTGGTTCACTACAGGCCGGCAAAAGCCAAATAGATATCAATAAAAAGACTACGTTCCTGATAAAAATCATATTTTAAAAAAGATCGGTTGACGAAGAGGGCTTCGAATTCCAAGCTTGCTATCCTTATTATTTAACGTGGAAGCCCGGTTTGCATTAAAGATCAATACCACAATCAAAAACCAAAATTTAAAAACGCAAGAAGTATAGACATAGTCTTGTATTGCCAATTATTCCTTTTGGTGTGTGTCTTTTTTATCTAAAGAAGTCTTCTAGAAATTGGGTGTATACCTCAATTATATTTTTATCGCATTTCTATTGCAGAACGCATAACCTCCGTAATGGCTTGGTCCATACTTCCACTAAACCAAGCCCCAGAAGCTTTTTGATGCCCGCCGCCACTGTATTTGCGCGCAAGTTTATTAACGTCGAAATCACTTTTAGACCGCATGCTCATTTTTATTTTTTCTTCCCGCTCAATAAAAATAATGGCAACATCTACTCCTGCTACAGAAAGCGGATACATTGTAAAGCCATCGGTATCTTCGTACGAACAGCCTGTTGCTTTTAAATCCTCGTCTGTAACATACATGCTTGCCATTTTTCCGGAATCATGTATCTCGATATGCGAAAGCACCCGGCTGAGCAGATTTAATTGATTTATAGAACGAGAGTCATATAGCTTTTGATGAATATCGGATACGTTAAAGCCTCCCTTTTCAATTAATTCTGCTGCATAGTGATGAAGCTCGGGAGTAACCGACGAAAAGCGGAAAGAACCAGTATCGGTTACAATTCCTGCATACAGGGCGCGATATGCATGAGGCTCGCTATGGTTGGGCATGGTTTCCCTAAAAAGCAGATAAACCAATTCTGCCGTTGAGGCAGCCTCCGGTACCGAAACTAAAAAAGAGTAACCGTCTTCAGGATCTGGATGATGGTCGATGCAGTAGGCAGGCTTTGCCGAAGATTCAAAGTATTCATGCAGATACCCAAACCGTTTTGGGGCATTTCCATCAGCAAAAATAAAGGCGTCGCATGTTTCTAGTTCTTCTTTTTCACGTCTCCTGATCCCGACGTCGGCATTTGTGTTAATCCAGTTTAGCTCATTGGGTATAGCATCATCGTTATGGGCTAAAAACTCTATTTGGTTAGCCCGAAGCCAGCAGCAGAGGCCGGTTTGGGAGCCAATTGCGTCACCATCGGGTCTTACATGCGAAACTACAGCAATTTTTTTATACTTCTTAAGCTGTCTGGCTAATTCTAATATTTCTTCGACGCAGGAATATGCCATGGAATAGTATTTTAAGGGATTTGGAAAAGAATGATTTTAGTTTTTTAGCAGGGTTCTGTTGTGCACAAAATAGCTTTAAAAACCTTTGGCTAGTTAACCGTAACAGGAACCAATTTAATAATGGCAGAAAACGAACCATAAAAGGTGCTGAAAAAGTTTTTGATAAACACCTACGGATTAATCTGCAATTCTGCACACCGTATAACTTTACAGGGCGCAGCGCGGATAAATTAATTGTAAATCAAACAGGATAAGGTAAGAATTTTGATTGGCTTTACAGATTGTTTTGATGACTACATAGCAGATGTGCTCCCTCAAAAAATGATAATCTACTACCGGCTTTCTCTTAACTCGCTACTAATTCTTTATGTTTAAAGTAATATTAAAGAATCGCTTCCTAAAAAGGTATACTTCAAAAACTGAAAATTTTATTAGATTGAACCCGTTACAACACCCAGTTTTTGCGCAATACGTTCACTGGATTTGGAGAACCCGGATATTAATTTAGATACATGAAAGAACTTTTTTTTGGAAAATATAAAGCATACACCGTTTTCCTGGCAAAATTACTCGGCTTTTTTGGCCTTTGGTATTTAATGTATGAAGTCTGGATTCTGCCGGATGGCAGACTCGATGCCTGGCTTTCTGTAAATATTGTTGAAGTTTCGGCGGGACTCCTTTCCCTCCTCAACTTTGATATTTTCTCTGATAACAGAGTATTGGGCATTACAGGGGCTCCGGGCGTAATTATTATTAACGGTTGTAACGGCCTGGAAGCAATTGGCCTTTTTATTGGTTTTGTGATGGCATGGCCGGGCGATAATTTCAAGCGGGCTCTTTTTGTGCCAATGGGTATACTTGTAATTTATGTGGTGAATATGCTTCGCGTGTGCGTACTGGTTATTTTGCAGCATTATAGCCCGCAGAGCTTCGATTTTGCGCACGACTATTCAACATCTACCATATTTTACCTTGCTATATTTGTGATGTGGGTTGTTTGGATAAACTTTGGCGAAAAAAATAAAATAGCTTTTAACTAGCTTTTCGGTCTCTGGGGTAAGGTGTATTACATTGTTCGCTGCTTAGAAATTTAAACATATTTTAAAATCAGCGAGTGTCACGGTTCGAAGCAATACCCAAAACTTTCGTATCTTATCGATCAGAAAAGCGTTTCCATAAACTTGCGATTGTGCAAAAGCATCTTTGTCAGGTTTTTGCTATTATAGACAGTTATTTGCCACGCAAAGTCTGGCAATACAAGACGGATAATTTAAAGCATAATTATCACCGGTCTACGGTTGATATATAGTGCTAAACGTATTTTATTCATACAGATGCAGAGCATTGATTTTAGGTTGTAATTATTTTTAGGCATTTTCTGCATTATGGCTTGTATATGAAGCAAGACGTTATTGAAGAATAATATTGTATGCAAAACACCGGAATTTAAACACGATATCTAAAGGTGTTTGTCTTACTTGCGCAACAATACTGTGTTGTAGATTGCTTCAAACCGATTTTTTATTAAAAACAGAGTAAATTATTATATTTAATTAAACCCTTAAGGGAAATTTTAATGGCAAGAGTAGAAATGGTGATGCCCAAAATGGGCGAGTCGATTATGGAAGGAACTGTAATCGAATGGACAAAAAAAGTGGGTGATAAAATCGAGGCCGATGAAACTATCCTCGAAATTGCTACAGACAAAGTAGATTCTGAAGTCCCTGCGCCCGAGTCGGGCATACTGGTTGAAATCTTAGCCGAGGCCGGCGATGTAATCGAAGTTGGCAAGCCCATCGCTATAATTGAAACCGATATGGATGCCGATGTTTCGGCATCAGCGCCGGAAAAAGGCAGTAGCGACGCTACTGCTGAGGCAACCGATCAAGAAGAGACTAAAGAACCGGAACCAGATGCAATTCAGGCCGAACAACCAGTTAGCGACGATTCCGGATCTGAATCTCAGCCTGTAACAGGAGACACAGCGCCTCAGCGTCATGGTAGTGATGGCAGATTCTTTTCCCCGCTAGTCCGCTCCATCGCCGAAAAAGAAGGTATATCACAAGAAGAACTTGATACAATAAAAGGATCCGGATCTCAGGGGCGTGTTAATAAAGAAGATGTGCTTTCTTACCTGGAAAGCAAAAAATCCGGGACAACTGCCAAAGAAAAGACGGCCTTTTCCGGTTTGTCCAAGCCACAAGCTGCACCAGCTCCGGCATCAGCTGCTAAATCATATAGCAGTAGTGACTCTAACTCAATTACAGCGGGCGAAATACACGCCGGCAGACCTGTGGAAGGTGTTCAGATTATTAAAATGGATCGTATGCGAAAGGTTATTTCGGAGCATATGATCAAATCCAAGCAAACTTCGGCTCATGTAACTACTTTTGGTGAGGCCGATGTAACCAATCTGGTGAAATTCCGCGAGAAAAATAAAGACAAGTTCTTCCGCGAAAATGGGTTTAAGCTTACATTTACGCCGTTTTTTGTTGAGGCTACTATACAGGCTCTTAGAGAATTCCCATTGATAAACAGCTCTGTTAATGGCGATGAAATCCATATGAAGCGCGATATTAACTATGGTATTGCGGTAGCTCTTGGGGAATCCGGTTCGGGTGGTCTTATTGTACCTGTTATTAAAAATGCAGGTGAAATGAACTTATATGGTCTGGCTCGTGCTACTAATGACTTAGCTTCAAAAGCTCGTAAAAAGCAACTATCTCCGGACGATCTTGCCGGCGGAACGTTTACGCTTACGAACTATGGTAGCGTGGGTAATCTCATGGGTACCCCTATTATTAATCAGCCTCAGGTTGCAATATTTGGTACTGGTATTATTCAGAAAAGACCAATGGTTCTTGAAATAGACGGAAACGATGTAATCGCTATCCGTCATATGGTTTATTTATCCATGAGCTACGATCATAGAATTATAGATGGTGCATTGGGCGGGGCCTACGTGCAGCGTGTTAAACAATTGCTGGAAGAATTTGATCCTGAAAGATCTATATAAATCCGGCACAAAAAGCCATGAACCTCATGTTATTGTTATTAATGATTAATAAGCAGAATACTGTAGTTTTTGGACTTATTTAAATTGAATCCGGTGTTGTTCTCAGCACCGGATTTTTTTTGGAGTTGAGATTCCTTTAGCAAGAACTGTTCAGGCAGGCTAGTATAACAAGACCAAATCTCCTGGTTTTTCAAAGCCTTCAACCTAATTAAAGTTAGTCTCCGTATTGCAGATTAAAAAAGAAATCAGGATGTATATTTTAAAGAATATTTCAGAAGTAAGAACCTATGTTGAGGGTGAAAAAAGAGACGGGAAAAAGATTGGATTTGTGCCAACAATGGGGGCTTTGCATACCGGCCATTTACAACTCGTAAAAATTGCCGGATCAAAGGCAGATTCTGTGATTGTTTCTATTTTTGTGAATCCTACACAATTTGGTCCCGGCGAAGACTTCGAAGCCTATCCAAGAACGCTTGAAGATGATATTTCTAAATGCCGCGAAGCTGGGGCATCGGCGGTTTTTTGCCCGAAAAAAGATGAAATTTACGCTCCGGATAACAGAATTCAGCTTAGCCTATCTGTACTTGGCGATAGTCTTTGCGGTGCCTCAAGGCAGGGACATTTTAACGGAGTTATTCAAATTGTTAATAAACTGTTTAATATCGTTACTCCTGATGTTGCCGTTTTTGGCCAAAAAGACATACAGCAGTTTCGAATTATCGAACAAATGACCGCAGAGTTTAATCATAATATCGAAATTGTTATGGGGGAAACTGTTCGCGCAGCAGATGGGCTCGCATTAAGCAGCCGAAATCGTTATCTCACTAAGCAGGAGCGCCTTATGGCTCCCGAGCTGGCTGCTACACTCGGCTCTATAGCCAATAAATTACAGTCGATGCTAAATGCAGAACCTGAGCATTGGGAAGATTTTGCCACTAAAATACAGGCTGATGGCAAGGCGAGACTTGAAAAAGCCGGCTTTCTCCCCGATTATATTCAAATCGTTGGGTACAAAAATCTGGCATTTCCCGATACCATCACTACCGGTGGTAAATATATAATCGCAGGTGCAGCCTGGCTGGGCAAAGCTCGTTTGATAGATAATATTATTGTTCGAATGTAGATCAATCCATTCACTAAAGCAGAAATAGCGACTGTATTTATAGTAGGCTTTGCAAAAGCACTCTTTTGCCCTTCTTCTTTCTTGAATAAAATAAAATCTTTGAATAGATAGCCTGTACTCCGGTTTTATTCTTACTCCTTGGTCGAAAACGAAGGCAATAGAAGGTTTTTGAAAGCCTTTTAGACAGACAATCTACTTGCAATTGCATGCGCAAATGAAGTGGCAGAATCGGGGAAATGTCGAATCCAAAGCTCAGGTTCGAATAGCTCGAGCTCCATAATTACCCATTGGCCTTCAGCATTTTTCACCATGTCTGCACGTCCGTAGCAGGGTGTGCTGTAGAGTTTGCTCACAGCTTGAAAAGCATCTTCGGCAAGTTTAATTTGTTCCGGCTCGGGCTCGCAGGATTCCACCGTACCACCCCAGTCATCCTGTACTCTAAAGTCTCCCGATTTTGCCTTTTTCCGGACCGCATGGGTGCATGTGCCATCGAAAACCATGAGTGTGTCTTCTCCGCCTGCTAAAATGTGCTCCATAAATGGTTGTACCAAAAGATCGTGGGTTCCGGCGATCGGTTGCAGTAATTTCTCGGTACTGATTACCGAGCTTTTGTTAAAACGATAGGTATGCCATGCGCCGCCCGAAATACAGGGTTTTACCACAGCCTCGTCCCAATTATTGTTGGTTAAAACTGTGCCAAGAGCTAAAGGATCTTTTCGCCCGATAAATACAGACGGTACAATAGGGATGCCCGATTTCTGTAAATCATTTAAATAGTGTTTATCCAGATTCCAGCGAATTATTCCGGGTTTATTGATTAAGCGAAGCCCTTCTTTTTCTCGCTCTTGCAGCCAGTTCATGAATTTCTCGGCATTGGTGTAATAATCCCAGGTAGTGCGGAAAACAGCAGCATCGAAGGTATTCCACTTTACTGCAGGATCGGCCCAATCTACCCTTGTAGCGTTAATATTTTTCGCAGCAAGAGCATGAATAAGCAGTTCATCATCTTTTAGCATATTGCCAAAATACCAATCGCCTTTTTCTGCTTCTTTTGCGCTGTAACGGGATTCTGTAAGCAGTGCAATGTTCATCATGCCGGGAAAATTATTTCGGTAAAGATTAACTAGCTATAAATTATTGCAGATATAAAAAAAGGTCTGTAAACCAATGGCTTACAGACCTGATTGTAGCGTGGGGCGGAATTGAACCGCCGACCTCCGGGTTATGAATCCGACGCTCT
>JAIULZ010000126.1 GCA_022565805.1 Balneolales bacterium | reverse complement strand
GGTAGGAAAGCTTCTTTTAAGTAAGAGGTCTGCTATTGTTTAGAATTAATAAAGTGTTGAAAACTTTAGCAGACTTTACTTTAAAATGACTGAGTTTGAACTGCGATAATTGAGTGATTAATCTTTCCTACTTACTTTATTCTCATGGCGAATCAGAAATTAGTACCCGGCACGAAACTCAAATCTAATTCTTAGCTGCAATTCTTTGAATTTCTTAAAAGCATCTTTCATGATCTGCTGATCGGCCTTAGGCAAGTCTGTAGGATCGAAATGATTATTTGGAGGGCGGTTTAAATCGATTATTCTGTGCAGCTGTTGCTCTATTCTATACTGCATTAAAGCTTTATAGTACTCAGACATTTCTTCATATTCAGTAGTTTTTATCACTGCTTTTTGAGATAGCGCCCAGAGTCTGCCAAGAGTGCTTGTATGCAGAATACCATGCTTAAGAGCCCAAATCCGGGCCATATTTACCGGTGGCAGCATTGCTTTTTTAATATCCATGGTGCCATTTCTCTCCCTTTTAAATCCACCAAAAAGACCCAGAGGTACTGCGCTGTCGAGCGCATTTTGGGCCAGATGAAAGAAAAAAAGATCGGATCTTCCGGCTATTATTTCAGAAAGATGATGCCTTAACCGATAGCCGGGTTCATTCTGACCATAAGCATTTCTGAAATCAAAGAATATGGTTGATTGCATAACAGCCATAGGCTGAGGTGTTTTCACCCAGGTAGAGAAATACTTTTTCCAGGTATCTAAAGAAGCGCACCATTTGGCATTCCCGGCCATAATTTCTCCGCGACAGAGCTCAAAACCATACGAATCCAGTTTTTTGTTCACAAAACTTCCCAGCTTGAGAAAGTACTCCTGATGCGATTTGTTTTCGTCGTCTTTTTCGTAAATAATGGCGTTATCCTGGTCTGTTTTAAGCGTTTGCTCGCACCGACCCTCGCTTCCCAAAACAATAAAGGTAAATGCACAGGGAGCGTTTCCTAGTTTTTCTACCCCTTGATCCAGCACATAAGTATGCAAAATGCCGGATACTTCACTTAAAAAAAGCTGAAGTAATGGAATTGGGATGTTTTGGGCTAATCCAGACCTGAACTTATGAGCCATTAACAGTATAGTTTGGATTCGCATTAATTCGGCATCATCACCAATCTGGATCATTTTTTTCATGAATCTGGTTTGACCCATAATATCGGATATAGCAACTCTCAAATAGCGAAACTCCGGCTCTGTACTACCCGATGGCGGCTTCAATTTTACCCATAAACGGCTTTTTTGTGTCTGTAGGAAAAGAGCTGGTAAATAAGTCGACTCATCTACATCAACGAAATTCTCATTCTGGGGAAGATCCACCTGCTGATACTCCGGGATATCCGGATTATTAACCAATAGCTCCGCCATATTTTTATGAAGCACAATCTGATCATCATTTCTCATACTAAGCACCATTATAAAACTCAAATGCAGAACAATTGCCGGTAAACGACAGAGTGAGGTTTCAATTTCAGCAATATGACAGATTTCATGTCTTTCTTCAAACCAAAAAAACAGGCCTCCGCCATTTAGACAGAGGCCCGTATTTTAATTTATTTCGGGTAGTTTGAAAAAAATAAACGTTTCACCAAATAAGCATTGATTATACATTTGGCAGAAATGTATTGATTTTCAAAAACCCAAAACAAAAGATTCGGGAACCTATTCTTCCAATGTAGAAAGGTCGCCTTCATCTATACCAAGCGCTCTCGCTTTTAGTACACGTCTCATAATTTTTCCGCTTCTTGTTTTAGGCAGAGATTCAAGAAAATGAACTTCTTCGGGCTTAGCAATGGGTCCGATTTCGCTACTGACATGTTTTTTAATGTCGTTCGCCATTTTCTGATCGCCTTTTACACCTGCCTTTAAAATGCAGTAAACATGAATTGCATTTCCTTTAAGCTCATGAGGCAATGCGATAGCAGCAGCTTCGGAAACATCCGGATAGCTTACCAGAGCGCTTTCAACCTCTGCGGTACCGAGTCGATAGCCACTAACTTTAATTACATCATCTATACGTCCGATAACCCAAATGTAGCCATCCTCGTCTATACGTGCAGAATCACCGGCTTTGTACCAACCCTGCTCGGCATACTCTTTCCAGTACGTATCTTCATATCGTTCGGGATCTCCCAAGATTGTTCTGGCCATACCGGGAGTCGGGCGTTTAATAACCAGTTTACCTTCTTCTCCGGCAGCAACTTCATTGCCGTCTTCATCTATTACACCCACCTGAACACCAAAAAATGGTTTAGTTGCAGAACCGGGCTTAAGTGGAGTAACGGGCAACGGACAAATCATAAAACCACCTGTTTCTGTTTGCCACCAAGTATCCATAATCGGGCATTTATCGGCTCCGATATTTTTATGATACCATCTCCAGGCTTCTGGATTAATGGGCTCTCCTACCGAACCAAGCAGCCTGAGACTGGAAAGATCGTGTCTTCGTGGCCACTGATCGCCGAATCGCATTAATCCCCGAATAGCAGTTGGTGATGTATACAAAATGGTAATACCGTACTTTTCTACCATATTCCACCAACGGTTCGGATAAGGATGATTCGGTGCTCCCTCATACATCATAATTGTTGAACCATTTACCAGAGGGCTATAAACCAAATAGCTGTGACCGGTAATCCAGCCCGGATCGGCCGCACACCACCAACGGTCTTCATCTTTAATATCAAAAACATATTTATGACTTGTAGCAGTAAACACCTGATAGCCACCGTGGGTGTGAACCAGGCCCTTGGGCTTACCGGTTGTTCCCGATGTAAACAGAATAAAAAGCATGTCTTCGGCATCCATAACTTCGGTTGCGCAGCGTGGGCTCGCAATAGGCAAAGCCATTAAATCGTGATACCAAAAGTCACGATCATTTTCCATATGAACATCGTGCCCGGTGCGCTTAACCGTAATACATACTTCTATTGTAGGCGAACGGTCCATTGCCTCATTAGCAATACTTTTCAGATCGGTTACTTTTCCTCTTCTCCAGCCACCATCTGCGGTTACAAGAACGCGGGAATTAGCCGATGCAATGCGGTCTGCAAGAGCCTCGACGCTAAATCCGCCATAAACAACGCTATGAGCGGCCCCAATTTTAACACACGCCAGCATAGTAATGGCAAGCTCAGGAATTTGGGGCATATAGATGGTAACTATATCACCTTTATTTACCCCCATGCTTTTGAGTACATTGGCCGTCTTACAAATTTCGCGGTTCAAAGCGTGATAAGACATGACCTTAACATCGCCCGGCTCTCCTTCCCAGATCATAGCAATTTTGTTGCGTCGCCAGGTTTTTAGGTGTCTGTCTACGGCATTATGTACAATATTAATTTTACCGCCAACAAACCACTTATAAAACGGGGCATTAGAATCATCAAATACCTTATCCCATTTACGAAACCATTCCAACTTTTCCGCTTCTTCGGCCCAAAAGCCCTCTGGATCTTCTATAGAACGTTTATATACACTGTCGTAATCTTTAATGTGAGCATTCGAAACGATCTCATCTGATGGGTAAAAAAACTCGCTGGCTTCAGCATTTGATACTTTTTTTTCGTCTGACATAATATTTCTGGTATAGAGTTAATAACGTTATAATTGCAGATCAGCTTTTTGAACAATGTCCTGCCTGATCATTATTTCGCAGTATGGTAGCCGTTTCCGGCGTTTTAGCAGAAGGTTTGCAAAAAAGATTTATTTGCCCTTCGAATTTATTTCTAAGCTTAAAGCTATCGGGTAATTAATCTCGAAACCCCGGATTTGGGTTTTTTACCAGGCTTCTTTTTTCCTGGCAGAAAACGACACAAATAATAAATTAAGCTACATCGTCTCAAGGGATCAGGTCCCATTAAAGAGAATGCAGAATAAGAATTTGATAGACAAGTTCTCCAATATATGTTAGCTCCTTATTTCAAAAAAACGCTTTCATAAATAAATAGAAAGATTTTCCTAAAACGGGATAAGATGCTGAGGCGTCTTCCGTGCTTCAAATAGCACCGGGAAACATCCTCAGCATTCTCCAAGCTACTACTCGCCTTCCTTCAGCTCACGCGGAATACGAATATTCTCGACAAGACGCTGAATTTCTTCCGGGGGCGGAGCGGTAAATTTAGATACTATGATAGCTACCACAAAATTTACAATCATACCTACGGTACCAAACCCTTGAGGTGAAATACCCATGAACCAATGCTCCACACTATTTAAATCTGTACGAATAAAGGTAAAATAAACGATATATGCAGTTGTAATGGCGATACCTGCAATCATACCGGCAATAGCCCCTTCTTTGTTCATCCGTTTATAGAAAATACCAAGCATAATTGCCGGAAAGAAAGAGGCCGCGGCAAGGCCAAATGCAAATGCAACCGTTTGGGCCACAAATCCAGGCGGATTAATACCAAAATAACCAGCAATGATAACGGCAAACCCCGCCGATATTCTGGCAATCATGAGCTCTTTCTTATCGCTCATACTCGGCGAAAGAGTTCGTTTAACCAAATCGTGTGCAACAGAGGTAGAAATTACAAGTAATAAGCCGGCAGCCGTAGAAAGCGCCGCCGCAACCCCACCAGCAGCAACAAGACCTATAACCCATGCTGGCAGATTTGCAATTTCGGGGTTTGCAAGCACAATAATATCCTGATCGATTCTCAGCTCATTAACAGCCGGATCGGCACGGTACTGAATTATGCCATCGTTATTTTTGTCGTCGAATTGCACTAAACCTGTGTTTTCCCATGTCTTGAACCAGTCTGGCACTTCCTCGTACTGCACATTATTAATAGTTTCAAAAAGATTAACGCGGGCAAATGCAGCAATTGCGGGCGCAGTAGCATAAAGGAGAACTATAAATACTAACGCATAAAGAGCCGATTTACGGGCATCTCTAACCTTAGGAACCGTAAAAAAGCGTACGATTACGTGCGGCAGACCGGCTGTACCCACCATAAGGGCGAATGTAATAAAAAATACATCTATTCGAGCCAGAGCCCCGGAGGTATATGCATCAAATCCAAACTCGGTGCTTAAACCATCGAGTCTTTCGAGCACAGACTGGTCGGATCCAAGAAGCGTAGAGCCAAAGCCTACTTGTGGTAAAATATTGCCAGTAAGAAGCAGAGATATAAAAATAGCCGGAACCAAATAGGCAAAAATAAGTACGCAGTACTGAGCCACCTGTGTATATGTGATGCCCTTCATACCACCAAATACCGCATAAAAGAATACGATAACCATACCTATAACCACGCCAATTTCTATTTCAACATTAAGGAATCGGGAAAATACAATTCCAACACCCCGCATCTGACCCGCGACGTAAACAAACGAGATAAAAACGGCACAAACCACAGCTACTAGCCTTGCTGTAGAGGAGTAATAACGGTCACCGACGAAATCAGGAACCGTAAACTTACCAAATTTACGCAGATACGGAGCCAGTAAAAGAGCAAGCAATACATAGCCACCGGTCCATCCCATCAGGTATACAGAACCATCGCGCCCCATAAATGCAATAAGGCCTGCCATCGAAATAAAAGATGCAGCAGACATCCAGTCTGCGGCAGTTGCCATACCGTTGGCCAGCGGAGGTACAGAACCCCCGGCAACGTAAAACTCACTCGTGCTGCCCGCCCTTGCCCATATTGCAATGCCAATATAAAGAGCAAAACTTAGACCGACGATGATTAATGTCCAAACTAAAATGATATCCATGATTAAAATCCTTTTTGATTATTCTTCGTCGAATCCAAATTCTTTATCCAGTTTATTCATCACCACCATATAAATAGCGATGATAACTACGAAAACATACATAGAACCCTGTTGGGCAAACCAAAAGCCCAAAGGGAACCCCCCGATCATAAACTGATCTAAATAATCAACAAATAGCACTCCAGCTCCGAATGAGGCCATAAACCAAATGAAAAGAAGTATCCCGACATAGGTCAGGTTTTTTTTCCAGTAGGCTTTGGCCAGATCTTTATGTTCCATAATCTGCAGTTTTACCTCGTTTTAGTTGTTAAAAACAGCACCGAATCGTTACGCATATTTATGTAAGATGCCTGCTGCTTTTTGTTAGCTATGTTATGATGTTATGTTTGTTTTTGAGCAGACAGATAATTAACTATGAACGCTGCCTTAAAGGGTATATAAATTTATTACTTAACTATATGAGCATATATAATTTAGAAAAATAAATATGCCCCGAATAGTGTTCTGAAATTACCCACAGTTGTATTTTTTGTCGTGGTCAGGTCGGGATTCAATATCCCATAGCCAGCGGCAGTGTACTCTAGCTCAAGAGAAAACCGCACATTACCCGATTGTACCTGAAACCGGGGCGCTATGCGCCAGACATTATCTATACTCTGGTTTTGAGAACTTAAAATAAGCCCCCGGGACCCCGGCAGTGGTGTAAAATTCGCTGATTCGTTTATACCAAGATTTTTGGAATAGCCACTAAATAAAGCAATTTCATACCTCACACCTTCAGCATCCCCCCTGAAACCCGAGGATAGCTCTGTCCAGAGAGAATAGAGCCGTGTAGGGCGTGTATCGAAGCGATTACTTGCATTTGGAGTATCCCGGGCGGCAACACCACCAAGCATAAGGTGATCTGTCATATTTTCTCCGTAAACACCATAAATCCTTAGCGCACCCGAGCCTGCGAAGCCATAGCTCACGAAGCCGAAGTAAGCAAAACTATTTACTGGTTCAAGTTCAGCCGGGCTAATATCTACCCTTTTAAAATCGACTCCTGCACCTGTTCGAAAAGCGCCACTATGAAATTGCATTTGGCCGTGCAGATTAGGGATTGCCGAGTTTCTTAGCGAAGCGCTTCCACCAATACCTGTGAAATCCCTTTGACTTAAGGCAGCAATCATAAAAGTAAGAGCTTCTATATTATGCGTTAGTCTTACCTGCGGATTTCGGCTAAAAGGCTGAAACGGCACCCCCGTATTAAAGCTAACCACGTTTGGAAAACTTTGGGTAACAAACATAGGGTGCCAGAACTGACCAACCATAAGCTGAGTATGATCCCAATCTAATCTTAGCAATGCATGCCTTAGCCTAAGCGTATTAATATTAGCATCGGTAACTCCAAAAAAAGCGGCTTCAACTAATCCTGAGGTCCGGGCTCCAAAAGCATCAGGGCCAGTAATTGATGCAAGCAAACGGGTTTGAATACTTACCATATTAAATTGCGTATTCTCATTTACATCATTACCATCTTCGCCCACAGAAGGTGGCATAGGGAAAAGAGCAAACTGCCCTTCCCTTGCAGAAACCATATTTCTTGTATCGAGATAGGCATCTGTTTTAATAAAACCCGAAAAATTTACTGAAGGAACCGTTTGTGCATTGGATATGCCCGGTAGCAGAATTCCTATAGCTAAAAAAATGTACAGAACAGAAATACGACCCATTAAACCACCCCAATTTTGGCACATTACAGCTTCTCTTAAAATTAGATACCGCTGTACAGTACCGGATTCATAAGCAGGATTATATGTTGAAAGCTGAAAGCGCTTTTACAATTTAAGCTAAAGGCTCAGCCACATGAGGTATATACGGAATGCTAAAAAAACAATCAAGCGAATATTCGCTATTGGAATAATTTTATGTTTTGCGAATTATCATATACAGAAAAAAATCTCTTTGTAAATTCATGAATAACAGTTACTGCCCCATCAATCCGAAACAACCATACCATATCAACTAATTATTTAATAGCAATCCTGGTAGTATTTACCCAATCGCAAAAGCAACACCATTGAAAGCGAGTTTACCAAAAAGAAAAGCCAAAACTGATTTCACGTTTTTTTAGGAATATTGAACAAGACCGATTTTCTTAGCGCCGAAAACCCTCTAAAGACTAACTATGATGTTCGGTTATTGCCATTTTGAACTAAAAAAATTAATCTCTTTCATGAGAATGCAAGTTTATAAGTAAAAATGTATTATCTAATCAGATTGCTTGTGAAAATGCTCTTTTAAAAAAGCTATAGGGTTAGAAAAAAGCAATCTGATTATATAGTTAATTTCTACTCCAACTATTCGCATATCTAAATTAGAATATATCAGAATTATTTACAAACAAAAATATCATGCCTTTTTTTATTCGTAAAAGTGTAAGTTTCGGTCCGTTAAGAGTTAATTTATCCAAGGGAGGCGTTGGACTTTCGGCTGGTGTAACTGGTGCCCGTGTAGGTCTTAACAGGCATGGCACCTACGTTGCCGGAGGAAGGCATGGGTTTTATTACCGCGATAAAATTGGATCTAAAAATAGATCTGGCAGATCGACCGCTGGTGCTCAATCGACGAAATATGACAACAACGAGCATGTTTTTTTTACAGACACCGGAGCTACCTTTAGTGATAACAGCAAGGCCACTCCCCCAACCGACTTTGCATCGCTTTTTTATCCTGCCAGGAAAAACTATACTTGGCCAGTAGCTCTGCTCACAGCAGTAATAGTTATAGCAATGACCTACACAGACAGCGTATTACTGTTCTTAGCGTCGTTTTCTGTTTATCCGCTAACAAAGAGGTTTCTGACTTCACTTTATGATAAAGACGAAAAAGAATATGAGGAAATAACAAAAAAACTGGAGCAGCAAGAGCCAGAAACAACCGATTCTTCATTCTACAAAGAAATAACTTCGCTTCCGGTTTCTAGGCGATTCAGGAAAATACGGGATCTGAATATTGCTTCGCATTTGCTTAGGCATCTGGTCCATTTAATTACTCAATCGAAGAATGATATTCAAAACTATGCACTGAGAGAGAGCTATATGATCTTAAATGAGCTAAATTTACCAGAAGACGCCATGAACCAGCTTAAAATCGAGGCGCTCGATGATTTGTTACAGCGTTTTTTGAGTGATCATATCATAAGCGAAGAAGAAGAACAGATATTATTTCGGGTAATGCGCAGTGTAGAACTAGAAGCAAGGCTTGTACAAGAACAAACCGCGCAAATCAGGCAGTTATCAGAAATGCGTAAAGTGCTGAATGGACATAGCATTGAAATGGATGTACCCTTACAGCTAACGAATAATGAAAAGCCAGTTTACAGCACACCAGCCCGTTTACTCAAAGAAAAAATGCAGCGCAGATTCCAAAGACAAGGCATTGTATACAAAGAATACGGGTATGACATAAATGGCGAAGGCATTGTCTATCTTACTACAGAGAATATTTATTTTAAGCAGGAAAACGAAAAAACAGGCAAACGCAAGGGAGTACAATCTTGGAAAATTGCTCACGTAACTGATATCCTGTGCTCTCTGGAAGACCTAACGGTTCACATAAGTATTCGCAACCGGGTAAACCCCATTATTTTCACAGTAAAAGAACCTGCCGTATTCTCGGCTAAACTGCATTACTTTTTGGGCGGATAAGTAATTTGGACATGCGAAATGTAGATAATTACAAAATCATAAATCACGAATTTTGTCTAACATGTCGTCAATTTGGATGATATATTTGCAATCACCATTAGAAGGCTTTGCAAAGCTACCTTTTTGCCCACCTTCTTTCTTAGAAAAAAGTAGAACTCGATATCAAAAATCGCAGAAACATGAAATCTTTCTGCGATAAAAAAAATAGCACGCTATGCGGGTAAGCTATTTAAAACCAGGCAGAAGTGCTTTTTTAACTATTCTAAAATGGAGAATTTATCAGATGACACCTAAGCAAAAACCATGCACTTTAAATACGATTGTAATCTTCTAGAATTTCAAAGTCTTTCATAGAGATTTTTATCAAAAACCTCAATTATATTCTCTTCTACCTGCTCCTGCAATTCGAAATACTTTCTGATTTTCTCTACTGCCTTGCACTTCATTGACAAATAAGAGATGGTAAAATCAATATCCTGATCTATGCTAATTATGCTTTCATAAGTATCAATTATGCATGAATTTTGGGGTATTTTCTTTGAACCAACAACATATTTTTCTTTTAGAATTCTCAATACATTTTCCTGATCAGAGCTATTAATATTTGGAAAAGTATAGCTGTATAAGAAAAGGGCGTCTTCACAAAAATGAAATTCAACGCGAACCTTATAGTTGCCAATTAATTGTGTATAGAAGAAAATTTTGATACCAAAGTTATCCTTAAGGCCAATTTTAAAGTCGGGTGTTCCAAATGAGCTAAGGATATCCGTTTTCTGCAACTCACTATTTTTACGGCCCTTGATAAGCTGAATTTTTCTTGAACTATTTACCTTATTTTGAGAGTTTACTTTTGTTATTAATTCAAGGTAATAATGCTTATCCCTGTACTTCTCAAATATATTTTCGTAATAATAATTTTTGGGATAAACATATAATTTATTCTTGGTAAATTTTGACAAAAATTGGTTTATCATTACTTAAAAATATTAGGTACAATATGCTATGATTCTATCATAAACATTTTGGATACAAACTTTGTATAAATAAAATAATTCACTTGCAGAATTCTCAACCTTTCTAAATCCTGCAATTTCATTCAATAGAATATTAGAAGGCTTTGAAAAACCTTCTATTTTGTTCGTATTCGACGCCGGAGCAAAAATAAAACCGGAGTATAGGCTATCTATTCGAGGATTTTATTTTTGCTCCAAGGAAGAAGGCGGGCAAAAGAGT
>JAIULZ010000125.1 GCA_022565805.1 Balneolales bacterium | reverse complement strand
TTGCTCCGGCGTCGAATACGAACAAAATAGAAGGTTTTTCAAAGCCTTCTATTAATCGGAATCAAGGTAATAATTAACCCCGAAGGGATAGCATGTTTATAGATAAAAATTGACCAATGATATGCGACCCCGACGGAGTCGTACCCATTCACGCAATATTCGTTTCTATAAACATGTGACCCTTTCAGGGTCTTATTTATGAATAAGCCCGATGGCTCTGCATAATTTTTTAGATTTTATTCGTATGGTTTTAAACCAATAAGTGCTTAATCAACATATACTGATAAATCGCAATTTGAATTCTTGCTTCTACCCAATTTTTGGCGATACAGGGTTTATATCTTAATTAGAAGGCTTTGAAAAACCTTCTTAGCCAGCATAATTCAAGGCGTTGAATAGAGCTTCATTCTTTAAATTACGTATCTAATTGATGAACATAGTGATACACTCCGTTAACCATTATTGTGAATAATGCAGCTTAGACTCAAATGTTGTCCGAAGTTGAATAATCGAACTCAGCTTATAACTATTCAGCCAGTATTCCAATTAAAACATTTCCCATTTCAAGCTATGCGTTATTTCGGCTCGAAACAGACCACCGTTTGAATCATTAATGTATGGCTTTGAAAAAGCTTTACAGTAATGATTTGGCCGATAATGGATGAATAAAAGCATCGAGACAGAAAACCGGGTAACATTCTAATTGATGGATTTAGTAAATGCGATACATGCAACGCTATTCATTAAATCCTGCTTTTATACATACCCTAAAGAAACTGTAATAGAAGGCTTTCAAAAACCTTCTATTTTATTCTAATTCGGTAAAGGATTTAATGCTTAATATGCTTATTTCTGTATTTTTGGTCCGATAATTTGATCTTAATTTTTAACTATCCAGAATTAACTCATGGCTGACAAACAGCATACTGACAGCAGGCGTACACTTGGTCTTTTTAGCGCTACCGGTATTGGGGTTGGCGCAATGGTTGGCGGTGGCATTCTTGCCCTGGCAGGAGTAGCCTTCGAGGTTAGCGGACCTTCAGCTATGCTGGCTTTTGTTTTAAATGGTATTATTGCCCTTGTAACCGCGCTCAGTTTTGCCGAAATGGCGGCGGCCAATCCACAGTCGGGAGGAACCTATACTTATGCAAAAAAAACATCTACCGTTCATGTGGCTTTTGGGGTTGGCTGGGTCGTTTGGTTTGCATCGCTCGTCGCTGCCGTGCTGTATGCGTTGGGCTTTGGCTCTTTTTTCACATTCTCGCTACAGCAAATTATCCCGCTGATTTCCGGCGAAAACGGGAACTCAACATTTTTCACAAATTTCCTGAACACCCGAACTGCGCCGGTAGTGCTTGGATTAATTGCCCTTTCGGTTTATACAGCAATGCTTACGCGTCCGGGCGGCGGAAGCGGAAGCGTCGCAAATATTGTTAAGATAAGCGTATTCGCAGTTCTTATTGCAGGGGGCTTAGTCGTTTCTGTACAAAAACCAGCCACAGAACTAATTAGCAGTTTACAGCCCTTCTTTTCTGGAGGGATGTCGGGGGTAATTGCAGCAATGGGGTTTACCTTTATTGCAATGCAAGGCTTCGATTTGATTGGCTCCGCTGCTGGAGAAATAAAAGAGCCTTCCAAAAATATTCCTAAAGCAATGATAGGAACTATTTTTATTGGTCTTCTCATCTATCTGCCGCTTCTTTTTGTAGTAATAACCGTTGGCACGCCAGCGGGAGACACCATACAGAATATGAGTGCCGCAAGCCCTGAGACCGTAATAGCGATAGCAGCAGAAAACTATCTCGGCCCATTCGGGTTTTGGCTGGTTTTGGTAGCGGGTATCTTCTCCATGCTTTCGGCTCTTCAGGCAAATTTATTCGCAGCTTCGCGCATTGTATTTTCCATGGCAAATGACAGAACACTTAGCAGAGAACTGGCCGTTTTAGATGCAAGAACAGGAATTCCGGTACGGGCGGTTTTGATAACCGGTGGTATTGTTGCGGTATTAATTTTAGTTATCCCGGATGTTGCGGCTGCCGGCGCAGCATCGAGCCTTATTTTTTTACTTACTTTCGCTATTGCCCACATCATAATGATGCTGATGCGACAGCGCGGATTTAAGGATAAGACCACTTTTAAAGTACCTTTTTATCCCTATTTACCAATTGGCGGAATGATTGCCTGCCTGGCTCTTGCCATTTTTCAGGCTGTTGTTGTGCCCGCTGCCGGAATTATTGCCGGTATCTGGCTGCTTTGCGGATTCGGGCTGTTTTTGTTTTTCTTCGTAAAAAGTGCAAAAGTAGCCGATGCATCCGATGAAGCTCTTAACCCGGAAATTTCAAGGCTAAGAGGTCTTTCTCCTCTTGTACTTTTGCCTATCGCAAATCCAGATAGTGCGCCCTCAATGGTGTTCGTGGCACAGGCACTTGCGCCACCGGTTGTGGGTCGGGTTTTACTCCTCACCATTATTACGCCATCAGCTGATAACGAATCCCGTGTTAAAAAGCTTCAATCGAATCAGCAGGTACTATACAATGCGCTTGACAGCTCCTATAATAGTGGTTTGCAGCCAGATGCTTTAACAACTATAGCCAACGAGCCCTGGGAGGAAATTCTGCGTGTTTCTAAAACGCATAACTGCAGAAGCATTCTTATGGGCCTCAGCTCATTAAGTGAAAAAGGTACGAACCAAAATCTCGAAAATCTTATCTCAAGGCTGGAATGCGACCTGGTTGTTTTTCGTCAAAGAGAAACAGGCTGGAATATTTCTACAGCCCGTCGCATTTTAATTCCTGTAGGTGGTTCGGCAGATCATGATATACTCCGCGCCAGAATTGTATCCAGTCTGTGGAGATCTTTTCAACCAGAGTTTACATTTCTGCATTTACTCCCCGCAAATACCAGCCAACAAGCTTATGCTAATGCTTTAAAAAAGCTGGATGGATTCAGCCGTAGACTTATTCCCGGTAATCCGGAGAATCTCGTTGTATTAACAGATGATGTTCGCGGCGAGCTTGTTCGGCAAAGCTCTGATTTTGACTTGGTAATAATGGGCCTTGGAAAAGCAGGTAATAACCGTACGGTTTTTGGTGAGATACCGATAGCAATTGCCCGGGAAACAAATACATCCCTTATTTTCATCAGCAATAAATAAGAAACTTCATTACCGTAATTATACTTGAACTGCTTCCATTTACGTGTTTAGGTTTTATTATTTCATCCCTTAAAAGTAGCGATCTATTTAAGCAATGTTATTTTTTGAGTTTGTTGCATATCTCCAGCCCGCATTCTAATGATATACACCCCGCTCGATAGCCCGTATCGGCTTGTGTCGAGCTGTATATGATGATTGCCCGACGAGTAGCTTGTATCGGTGAGCACCGCCACACGTTGACCATTTAAACTATAGAGTTCTATAACTACAGTACCGGACTCTGAAAGAGAAAACGGCACTTGGGTACTTGGATTAAAAGGGTTTGGATAAGCCGGAAATAATTTGGTTTGTAATGGTTTTTCCGGCATCACTTCACCCGAAGACGTTCCTTGCCCGCTTACGAGAATTCGAAAGCGGCTATCCTCAGCTAAAGGCTGAAACGGGCTTAAAAATGGAAGGTTTTGATCTTCTCCCTCAAATGGATTTAATGGAACGGTTTCAAACTCATAAAATGAACTTGTGTTCATATTCAGGAATAAGTCCAATTCAGTGTCGTGCAGCGTAAAATTAAATAGAGGGAAATAAAAATCAGGTGATGGCCATTCCAGACGCATTACTAAGGTAGATGCATTTGCAGCAGTAGTTGTTACTACCGCTTTAAGGTCGAATGCGATCTCCTGGCTTCCATCTCCGGGTAAGCCATCCGGACTCATATATAAGGCCTGTACGGAGCCGGTGGGCAGCTGTGCAAAGAGTCGTTTCGATTCTGGATTTATATTTCTCAAATGAAAACAATGCTCTTTGAGCGCGGTTCCGGAAAGCGGATCGATGGTAACTGCTTCGGGTACCATGCTAAACTGACTTACGACCTGATCCGAATCGATATCGGCAAGCGATATTACAAATGCATTATCTGTCTCACAGGCTCCTGCCGACTCTGCTGAAAGAACAGAATTTACATCAGTAAACATCAGCTCACTTTTGCGAAGCTCTACAGGAATGCGTGCAATAAGCGGATCTGTATAGCGGAATATAAAAGATTCGAAAGGTCTTAGAAACTCATCACTGCCCTCCCTTAGGGCTCTGAATCCAAATGTTCCGTTCGGCAAAGCTTCCCAAATATAAATATGCTGATTTATTCTTGTGAAACCATCTGGTTTACTCAATCTCGCCAAAAGTGCATCTACCGAAATAGGAACACTCCAGGGGTTGCCAGCCATTTCCCAGCCACTTAGCCAAGGTTTTAACTCGTTTACCGTGTTACCTACCAAAACTTCGACTATTTCAGGGTGTTCAGCCCCTGTTGCAAACACAGCAGACGGTAAATATAGGTTAGGAGTTTCCTCCTGATCTGCCTGTGGGCGAAGTAAACTAAGCCAGCCGCTTCCCGGCTGTATGGCCGCATTAAGCGACTCGGGCTGCACCCATTCCGAATTAATGCCATCCCAGCGTAAAAAAGGTAGAAAAATATCGTCACCGAACTCTATATCTGAGGTTTCGAAACCAAAAAGTAAATCAGAGTGGGTATAGTCTGCAACAGGAGAGCTAAGCATGTGCCATGCTCTGTTCGCGCCGGGCCACCCCTCATGCATTAGCGAAAATATTCTCTTTGTCCCAAATTCAAGCGCACCGGCATCTGCAGCACCAAGAAATCTACTATTACCTAGCATATCGGTAGTTGGAAGAATTTCTACAAACTCTGAATTGGAGTCTGAACGATCTGTGGCAGAAGATCCCGCGCCCGGTAAAAACCTGTGCACAGATTCTTCATTTCCGGTTTCAAATTTGGGGTCATCACCTGTATTATTACCTCCGTTTTGCCAGCTTCCGGAGATGCCGCCATCCTCAATATCCTGAATTACCGAATATGATATGAAGGTGTTTCCCTCATTGCTATAAAGCTGAGGGCCATTATCATTAGCATGATTTCCCCAAATAATACTGCTTTTAAACACCGCCAGCGTGCTTGAATCTATAAATACCCCTCCACCTGCATCAGCTTCATTTAAAGAAAATGTGGAAAAGGCTGTACTTAGAATTACATCTTCTGCTAAAAATAGTCCGGCTCCTAAAGAAGCGCTATTGTCTGAAACAACAGAATTGAGCAGTTGCACATCCGAACCGGGACCAATATATATTCCACCACCTGCATTTTCTGCAGCATTTTGTGAAATATAGCTATTAATTATTCTCAGCTTACTGTTTTGGATGAAGAGGCCGCCTCCATTAAGGTTTACGTCTGCACTATTATCAGGTTCAGTATCCTCACTTCCAGCAAAAGCTAAACCGTCCCGAATTTGCACCCCGTCTATCACAATTTGTTCGCTTTGATCGATGGCTCTGATCACATTTCTGCTACGCAAGCCATTTCCCAAATCTCCGCTCAGAATTACGGGATATACGGCTACGTTACGAGACATTGTTTCGGATTCGATAAAGAAATCTGCGACATTCTCATCACCGGAAAAACCACCCAAAAGAGTAATACCACTAGAAAGATCAAAAGCTTGCTCAGGATTTCCGGCCTCGAACCCTGCACCAGAGTCGGGTGTATAAGTGCCGGTTGCAATACGAATCTCACATGGAGGTAATACTCGAAGTGCATCCTGCAAACTCGGGTATGCTCTAGTCCAGCTACGACCGTCTGCCAGTAAAGCCTGGCTGACCTCATTTACATATAGCACTCCATCGTCGGGGCAAAACTGGCGTGGTAAGAAGTGTGAAATACGAGAAACTTCCGAAATGGAAGATGCACTTGTTGTATTATCCCCCCAGAAAATGAAATTTCTGCGCGTGTATGGCCAGCCAGATTCGGTATAATCTCTTAAAGGCCCCGATAAAATTAATTCATCATCTGCATACACAGAATATGAATCGCCCATCACAAATACAGACCAGTCCGTCATATCGGATGTGACATCAAAATCTTGTCGCTCATCGGGGATGAAATTTTCGTCGTAACCCCAAACCTCATCAGCTTTAAAGCCTATTTCGATTCCCTTGGAGTCATCAGACAGAATAATTACGCTAAACCCAGCCCTAAACGGAGAAGTAGCCTCCTCCGAAATGAGCCTCAACCGCATACCAAAGCCATATCCGCTTTCGCGATCCAGAACTTTAATACCAGGATGATTTGTAAAAAGGAAGTTATTTAAATAGCCCGCTTGCAGACTGCTTTCTACACTCGTATCTAAGTAATGTACTCCATTTTGTGTAAAACGCACGGCTCCAGCACCATTTGTAGGTGGCGGGTTTTCGAGATAGGCCCAGCCTTGCAGATCCGGATTTAATGGCGGAAAAGAAGCATCATATAACACTGCCGCTACCGGATATTGGGGCGGCTCACCCTGATTAATATTTGATTGTTGAGCAAATGCACTATTTTGTGCAAAACACAGTATAAAAAACAGAAACAATATCCGTAATAAACCTGACACAACATCACGGTTGTAATCAAAGGGAAGTGGCGGGAAATTGCGTTTTAAGGATTGTTGAGGGAGGTCAGGATCTAAAAACAGTAGCAAAGCGTTAGTTCGACTCAGATAAATGAAGTAAAATTTGTACGTGTTTTTAAATTTAAAGAATTATCTACAATTAATCGTTATTAAAGGTTTTGAAAAACCTCCATGAACAAAGAGAATGTACTGCCAGAATACCTGAAGTACAGGATTCTTTTTCATCAGAGAAAAGGTTTTATGGCTGTCTATGCAACGATAATTAACTTCTTTGTTAGCGAAAATGCGTCGGAACTCAGACGGTAAATATATACTCCAGGTTTCAGAAATGAGGCATCAACGATCTCATTGTGCGTGCCCTCTTCCTTAGTACCCTTAAATAAAGTGTGTACTCTTTTACCCACAATATTTAATATGTCTATTCGAATATTCATTTGCTGTGGCAAAAAGTACGACACTCGTGTCTTTGCACGAATCGGCGAAAGATAGTTCGGCAGAACGGAAAATGAAAGATGATTACTTTCCATAGTAGTGAGTCCTATATTACATTCGTTTCATTAATTTTCGGCTAAGATGATGCGGAGCCCTGTGTGTGCTTACCCAAATACGAAAGGTGCCCTAGAACGTATTTGAGGAGTTAATCCAAAACTAAAATATTAACTTATTTTAATACAAAATTGACAAAAGTAGTTACAATCCTGCCAAATCGGGCTTAATTTATCTATACTGTCGTATTTTTGCTGTACATTGTTTAGAAGCTATTAATATTTCAAGCAATTATTTTATGCCTTTCGCTTGCTTTAAGATTCCAGGAATTTGGCATAAAAAGCTTTTTATAAAAGCAAATTAGCACGTGTTAACCAACGTCATAAAACCATGTATACGGTCCCGCTCCCTTTATTGTTTATTATTTTCTCAGACAAAAAACGGGCGGTATTTTTTTAAGATTACTCATAAATGCCATTTATTTCTGTTCAATTGGCATCCAAAAAAAAGCCTGCAACATTTAAAATGTGCAGGCTGAAAAAGTCTGACTTTGACAAAAAAATCAAAATCGGTTTAATCCAGATAACTAACGCCACCGAAATAAGGTTTCAGCACTTCTGGCACGGTGAGTCGACCCTCAGGAGTTTGGTATTGTTCTAAAATAGTTGCCATCACTCTTGGCAAAGCCAAACCGGAACCGTTAAGTGTATGAAGGGTTTCTATCTTGCCATTTTCATCCCGAAATCTAACCATCATTCTGCGGGCCTGAAAACCCTCAAAATTGGAGCAGGAGCTAACCTCTAGCCAGCGTTTCTGTCCGGGGCTCCAGGCTTCCAGATCATATTTTTTGGTCTGTGTGAACCCCATATCGCCGGTGCACATAAGCAGTCGGCGGTAGCTAATACCTAATTCTTTAAGCAAATATTCGGCATCTTCCCGCAATTGTTCCAACGCATTATACGATTCGGATGGCTTCACAAATTTAACAAGCTCCACCTTATCGAATTGGTGCAGTCGGTTAAGGCCCCTTACATCCTTACCATAAGAACCGGCTTCTCTGCGCCAGCAGGGAGTATAGCACACATACTGAACCGGCAGCTCGCTATGCTCAAAAATTTCGTTACGATGAAAATTCGTTACCGGCACTTCTGCAGTCGGAATCAAGAAAAACTGATCTCTCGGCACGGTGTACATCATATCTTCCTTATCCGGAATCTGACCGGTGCCACGCGCCGAGTCTTCATTTACCATATACGGGGCCTGAAGTTCGGTGTATCCTTTACCAATTGCAGTATCAATAAAATAGTTAATAAGCGCGCGCTGTAGCCTGGCAGCCCCGCCCAGATAAAATGGAAATCCGGCTCCCGAAACCTTCACCCCGCGCTCAAAATCTATCCAACCTTTTTCTGCGCAAAAATCCCAGTGTGGCTTAAGCCATTCGGGTGCAGAAGTATCGCCATGAGTAAATACCGTTTGATTATCTTCTTCGGTATGACCAACCGGCACCGACTCGTGCGGCACGTTAGGAATACGCAATAACAAAGATGTTCTTTCGGCAGAAAGCTCTTTTTCGGCTTCCTCAAGCTGCTTTATCTCTGCCTTCATGGCGCCGGTTTGCTCAATAATCTTTTGAGCCTCGTCTTTTTTCCCCTGCCCCATGAGCTTACCGATATCTTTCGCCATGCTATTACTTTGGCTACGCAGCTGATCTGCACGCTGCACCATTTCCCTCCACTTACGATCTGTTTCGATCAATAAATCTACTACAGAGGTATCTTTTTCCCCTTTATTTAGCATAGCCTGCTTTACGAAATCAGGCTCATTTTTAATCAATTGTATATCTAACATACGAAACTCACTTCAGCAACAGCCTGTAAATCCAGACTAAATTAAAATTTTTCTTGTGATGATAACTTTGGCAATGGCAAGATCATATATATGCATATACATAAATAATAACATCTTAACCAATATTGCTCATATAACTAATAATGCCAAACTAAAAATAACCGGAATTAATAATACCCCGGATTACCCGACCGGCAAAGATACTGCCATTTAGTACCATGCACAACGATGGATACAAACTGCTTACATATAGTTATGTATTGAGTTTCGTGACTGTTAAAATCTCGTTTCAGACAAAATGACTTTTAGAGAACTTTTATTACGCATTACTTAGTCAGGAATATCTAACTCATGACATTTCTTTATAAGAACCGAAATGTTATTTCCAACTACACTCATCGTTTCTCAACAGACTGTATCCCATCATCTTATTTTTCATACAGACTTTATTTTTAACCTAAAATATTGTACTTATAACAAGACCCGAACCCCATGCCATTTGTGCTTGATGGCATTTGAGTGTGTAAAGAAAGCACATTTTATTACAAGATAATCGTGTGAACATGTCAGGCATATTTCAATTTATCGGGAAATCAGAAAATTTCATCAAATTTGCCCGACTTCCTTTTCAAAAAATCATCCTGACTATTCTTAAACTGCATTTAATCATCTCAATTAACTAATTTTATCATGAATATAATACCCTTAACGCCACTTTTTACTCGCTGCATTACAGGAAGCATCACTCTTATTTTCTTGATGGTTGCCGCTACTTCTGCCTCAGCCCAACAAACCGGCGCAGAGCTGGCTTCTGCAATCGAACGTTCCGTTGAAAGACAGCTAAGTGACATCAATACTGTAAGCATTCGTTCTGAGCTAAGCATCTTCTCTTTCGAAACAGAAACCGTTTATGAGAAAATAACCAAGAACGGCAGAAGCGTACTCGTACCCATAGACGAAGATTCCGATTCTGATTTTTTAGGAATGATGCCTTTTGCAAGCTACCAAATGCTCGAATCGATACGAAATGCAGATAGCGTAAGAGAAACCCGCCACAACGGTCAGCACGTTATTGAAGTAATCGTAAGTGATATTCCTGATTCGGATGAGTTTTTTGAAAATGAAGAAATGGAGGGTGAAATTGAATTTACTTCCGGACGAATGCTTTTAGAACGGGAAACCTACAATCCTGTATTAATGGAATTCGAGGGCGAAAACCATGCAGGTGCCATGCTTACAGTGGTAATCACCTTAGAGGACTACCAATCGTTTAGTGGGCTTATGATACCAATGGTTACCAATATGCAAATGAAAGGAATGGATTCGATGTATAGCGAAGCCGAGATTCGGGAAGCCCGTGAAAGCTACGAACAAATGAAACAACAGCTGAGTGAGCTACCGGAAGCTCAGCGGGAAATGATTCTGAGCCAAATGGCCCCGCAAATCGAGCAATTCGAACAGATGATTGCCAGCGGGGATTCACCTTTAATTACGCATAAAGTACTTGAAGTCGTTGTAAACCAACATTAGTAGTACTATAGAGTACCTATTATTTCTGTGAAGGCGTCAGTTTTTGTATCAGCATTTTTTATTAAAAATCTGGTAAAATTCATCGAAAGATCTTTATTCGGGGATTAAGCCACTTTAGCGTTTGAAAGAGAAGCCCGGATATTACATTCGGGCTTTTTTCTTTTCTCAAGACTCCGGTTTTAGCAAGATTGAAGGTTGAGACCGAACCATAACTTAACTTCCGCAAAAAGACCGTGTAGTGGCTACAAATCAACTTATTTAAC
>JAIULZ010000124.1 GCA_022565805.1 Balneolales bacterium | reverse complement strand
ATGAAAACTTTATCAGGCTTTACTTTATAATGGCTGAATTTGAACTGCGACAGTTGAGAAGTTGATAAGTCTCTTGCTCTAATGTCTTTCTAGCTCTCTTGAAAAATGCAGAATCTTCATCGATTCCATAAACAAGGATATTCGTATCAACCAGAATCTTACTCATAGGCTAAAGATCGCAGATCCTCTTGGTCCAATTTCCCTCTCAATTTTAAAGAACGAATATTTGGCGGAGATATCTTTGTTTTCTCAAAGAGGAGAGATAGAGGTACACTTTTTCCACTTCTGTATCGGACAGCTTGTCGATCTCTTTCTTAACTTTTTCTTTGGTAATCATAGAATTATGAATTAAATGGCATTACCAATTTACTTAACGATGTGGAAATTCTATAAGTATTGATGAACCTTGTATTAGGTGTTTACCTGATACCTGATACCCCTATTCTCTCCTGAGTGCTTCGATGGGATCTAATCTGGATGCTTTCCATGCCGGGTAAAAGCCGAAGAATACGCCCACTGCGGCAGAGACGCTCACGGCAGTAATCATAGCCTGAGTTGAGAACATGGCCGGCCAGCCTGCATATCTTGCTATCATTTCTGTAGCTCCAAGTCCAAGAAGTATACCACCCAGGCCTCCGATGAGGCAAAGCACAACGCTTTCAATAAGAAATTGCATCAAAACGTCCGGACCCTTAGCACCAACGGCCAGCCTCAGGCCAATTTCTCTGGTTCTTTCTGTAACGCTTACCAGCATCACATTCATAATTCCTATTCCTCCTACAAACAAAGAAACTCCGGCTATCGATGCAAGAAGCCAGGTCATAATTCTGGAAGTTTCTGTTGCAGCGGCCGCAACTTCTTCCTGTGTTTGAACGGTAAAATCATCTTCCTGATAGGGAGCGAGTCCGTGTCTTTCCCGAAGTAAATCAGCAATTTTGAGCTGCGCTATTTCCATGGATTCTTCGTTGAACACCTGCACATTTATTACCATAGCGTGCGAGCGTCCGGATATTCTTTGAAATGCCGTTGTGTATGGAACCAGCACAATATCATCCTGCACAGATCCCATAAGCGACATGCCTTTAGGTGCCAGCACCCCGATTATTTCGAGGGGTAGTCCACGTACGCGAATGGTTTCTCCGATTGGGTCTGCACCTTCAAAAAGTTCATCTACAATGGTCTGACCCACTACCGCTACAAGGGTTGCATTTTCGACATCACTTTCGTCGTACATTCGGCCGCTCTCGATGGGCCACTGCCGTATTTGCAGGTAATCTGCCGACTGACCATAAATGCGGGTAAACCAGTTTCGGTTGCCGTAAACGATAACCCGCTGCGAGCGAACCTCCGGGCTTGCGGCTATAACTTCGGGTATTTCATCGCGAAGTGCCCGGGCGTCTGCTGCTGTAAGCGTGTTGGCGCTACCTCCCCCAATACTCACGCCGCCAAGCTGTCTCGATCCCGGAAAGACGAGTATTACATTTTGACCCAGACGGTTAACCTGTTCGCGTACTTCTGCGCCCGCACCCTGACCCAAGCCAACCATCGTAATTACGGCTGCAACGCCAATAATTATACCGAGTGCGGTTAACAAGGTACGCATTCGGTTTCTTTTAAGAGCTTTTACGGCTACGGCCGGTACGGCGGTCCATTTCATGTGTTAGCAGTAAAGATGTTGTTGGTTATCAGGAGTGTTCGAGCAATTCGGTTTCGTCTTTCCAGTTTTCCAGAGCGGTAGCTGCATTCCGCTGCTCATTCGAACGGTCAGAAACAATTCTTCCGTCTCTAAGGATAGTGATTCGCTTCGAAAAGCGGGCAATATCAGGTTCGTGCGAAACCATCAGGATAGTTAATCCCTCGTTATTCAGTTGCTGGAAAATATTCATAATTTCCAGGCTGGTTTTGCTGTCGAGATTACCAGTTGGCTCGTCGGCAAGAAGCAGAGAAGGCTTTGATACGAGTGCGCGCGCAATGGCTACCCGTTGCTGTTGTCCGCCTGATAATTCGTTAGGGGTATGGTCGAAACGGTCGGCAAGTCCTACAATTTCCAGGGCTTCCTGTGCCCGCTTATGCATTTCTTTCCAGCTAAGCTTCTCATCGCTGTAGAGGAGGGGCAGCTCCACATTCTCGCGTGCTGAGGTTCGGGGCAGCAAATGGAAATTTTGAAATACAAAACCAATCATACGGTTACGAACATCTGCAAGCCGGTTCTTACTGAAACCAGAAACATTTTTACCTTTCAGTAGGTAAGTGCCAGAAGTAGGCGTGTCGAGGCATCCCAGAATATTCATCAAAGTAGATTTACCGGAGCCACTTGAGCCCATTATAGTTGAGAAATCTCCTTTGTCTATATTCAGTGAAATCTCTTTAAGAGCTTCAACAGAAAGGGATCCCGGACGGTAAACCTTTCTGATTTTGTCTAATGAGAGTAGCATATACTGGCTTATTAGGGTGATGAATACAGGGTTGGGAAAAAATAATTTTGAAACTATTCTTTAAAACTGAGCCTGCTGACCGCCAAGTAAACTGCGGCTGCCACCATCTTGATTGCGAATAAGCGATAAGCCAACGGCCAGCTCGTCGCCTTCATTAATACCACTAAGAATTTCTGTATTTACGCCATCACTAAGCCCTGTTTCTACGGCAACCGCTACTATTTCGTTATCCCGTAAAACGTATACCCGTGGTGCACCTTCCGGGTGCCCATCGGGATCGGGAGTGCGTATGCCGTCGGGAAGCCTTGCTCTAAGCGCTGTATTTCTAACTCTAAGTACGTTATCACGCTCTGCGGTAATCACCGAAACTTCGGTGGTCATTCCGGGTTTTAGCAGCATTTCGCGATTGTCTACCTCAATCAGCGTTTGGTAGTGTACTACGTTGTCTTCTATGATGGGAGCATTTCTAACCTGTATAACTGTACCGGAAAAAGTTTGGTTACGGTAGGCATCAACCCTAAACTCCACACGTTGCCCCTCTTCTACTTGCCCGATATCTGCCTCTGAAATATTGGCGTAGATATGCATGGTTCTCAAGTCTGTTGCGATTTGAAAAAGTTCGGGAGCATTAAGCGAGGCCGCAACGGTTTGCCCCACATCAATATCGCGTGAAATAATAATACCGTCGGTTGGGGCCGTAATAGTGCAACGTTCCAGTTCTCTTTCTGCTCTTTCGAGTGCATGCCTGCGCACACGCACCTGAGCTTCTGCCTGTCTTAAGGTTGCAGAAGCCTGATCTACATCAGATGGTGAAATAAACTGACGCTCGCGAAGCTCATTAACCCGCTGCCACTGCATTCTGGCAAGCTCTAGTCCGGCCTCGGCAGATTCCAATTCAGCCTGCGCCGAGCTCACTTCTGCGCGGAAAGTAGAAGGGTCGATCTGAGCAATTACATCACCCCGACTCACTACCGTATTGAAATCTGCATAGATTTCCTGGATAATGCCCGATACCTGACTCCCAACCGTAACTTTTTGTACAGGTTGAATCGAGCCAAAAGCCACAACACGGGATGAAACATCGCCACGGTCGGCTGTTACGGTGGTGAAGGGGGTATTGAACCCGAACCTGATTGGCTGCCTGACCACATAAAGTAACCGGCAATGGCCACAGTTACCAGTAAAAAGCTGATGCCAGCAATTTCCATGATAGTGTTTTGAAATTATTGTTTAAACGACTATTAGATGTTTTGAACTAAACTTTATTTGTAGTGCATTATTAGCAAAGGCTAAATAACACCATCTTGTTCATTTTTCTTAACTAAAAAATCCAGAGTTGGAAGCATATTTTGCTCGGTCTTAGTTTGAAACAGGCGTTAAATCGGCTGAACTATTGGCGCCGCGTATTTTTGATCTGTTTTTTTTAATCATTTTAAGCTTTTATGTAACCTGGCAAAGCAGATAGCTTCATATGATTAATTTTTTTTAAAAATTAGTGTTAATTAGCTATTATATTCTCCATGGGCTGTAAAGGTGAATTAACATAGTAAGCTATAAGAAAAGGATTTTTTAAAGCCATAACCGTAAAAAAACTTTCGCGCAGTTCGAAAGCTGTAAAATGTTATTGGCAATAATGCTTTAATAAATGCATAAACAGGCCAATTAGACGAGTAATGAGTTTTGCCGATCCCACAAAATTTACAAGTTTAATTTAATTTTAAACTGTAGCTGAAATTGAGTTATTTTGTTGTAAGATTAAGCCTGTATTCGTAGAATCGCTTTCTTATGCTACCCGATTAGGTTTAAAAAAAACTTTATTACATAAGTACTGTTTTGCACCATAAATAGCCGTTTTCTTAACCACAAACCAACGTTCAACCCGCTGATTAAAATCTTTTTTTCGTAGGGATTAACAGTCTTATAAGAGCATTTAAATCTTGGAAGTTTACAGAGATCAATCCCTTATTAATTAAATATTCAGGGGTAACTAAAAAATCTTAGATGCAAATATATCGCAAAACATTGCTAAGGAATCTTTAAAGAAGCTGCCAGAATGCTTTGTAAACTCACTCTTATGCCAGTCTTCTTCGTTGGATCATCAAATATAAATTCCGGACTCTTAAGTTAAAGGTGTTTCGGAATAACTTTTGATACAATATCTAATAGCAGACTTGTTTAAAGGCCTTCCGTAAATACTAAAGAAAGTAACCGGTTCAGGCAAGTTTAGCATATATATCAGACCTGTGAGCTTGGTAGATGAGAAGCTGTTAATATGGGCAATAAGTACAGTTTTATTTTCCCTTTATTTCAATGAAAACAAATTATGGAAAGAAAGTCCATTCATATTTTTTTGGTAGAAGACAATCAGGGAGATATCTTGCTTACCAAAGAGGCGTTTGAAGATGCCGAGCTGGATCACAGGCTAACTATTGTAACCGATGGTGAACAGGCTATTACATATCTTAAATCAATAGCCGAAAAAGATTTATCCGGATCACCAGATATGATACTTTTGGATATAAATCTGCCTAAGGTTAATGGAATTGAGGTGCTTAAGTTTGTAAAGAGCAGCGAAAAGCTGAGACATATTCCAGTTGTTATGCTTACTACATCTTCTTTCGAACCAGATGTAATGGAGTCTTATCGAAACTATGCTAATTGCTATATTACAAAGCCTGTAGAAGTAGACGAGTTTATTGCAGCGGTTACGAGTCTCGACCAATTTTGGGTTAAACACGCCAAACTACCAAGAAGCCATTAATATTTATTCAGGCATCGTGCCAATATTTATGTAATGGGCTTTGTTTAAACGATCTTAAATTATGGTATAATTACTACACTGGTCTGTTTTCACCAAACCTGTACTTTCTTGCAAATACAAATAGTATTTTCAGCTGTTTTTATAGACATTTAGTCTAATTTATTAAACATAGCTCAAGCCCCAAAAAATAACCGCATAAGATAATATAAAGGGACAGGCAATCGAAAGATGTTAAATGACAGAACTGTAAATAAGGTGCTTATCGTGGAGGATAATCCCGGCGACCTTATTATTATTAAAGACTATCTGAGGCAAAGCCTTCCGGTTGTAGAGTTTCTCCATGCAAATAAATTTGCGGAAGCAGCTATAATTCTAAATAATGAGAGCTCTTATTTTCGTCCTGATGTTATTTTGCTGGATCTAACATTGCCCGATCTTAGCGGAGAAGAGCTTATTTTAAATGTTTTAAAATTATGCAACGATATCCCGGTTATTGTGCTTACCGGCTATACCGACGTATCATTTAGCATAAAGTCGATGTCTCTGGGTATTTCAGATTATGTGCTTAAAGACGACTTAAATGCCAGCCTAATCTTTAAAAGTGTTTTATTTAGTATTGAGCGGAAAAAGCACACAAACCAGCTTATTAATTCACAAAAGAGATACGAAAATCTGTTTCAGTCTAGCCCGCTTCCAACTTGGGTTGTTTCTGCTGCTGACCGCAAAATACTGGATGTTAATTTGGCTGCCAGCGAAAAATATGGTTATTCCAGAAACGAGTTTCTGAAAATGAATTTTGATGAGATTACACAGCAGTCCGATAATGCAGAAGCCGATCTTGTACCCGTTACATATGCCAATAACGAATCCGGTAGGGGAGACTTACCTCCTTTCCTAAACCCCAATACCGGACAGTATAAGCTTTGTAATTTACAAAGTAAGGCGGGTAGTGTCTTTACAGTTGAATTGAGAAGAAAGCTTATTCAGCTTAGAGATGACCTGAAATCGGAGCTTTATATCGCTTCAGATGTTACAGAGAAAAGAAGATATATTGAGCAAATTGAGAGGAAAAATGCCATTTTAAACCAAATAGCATGGATACAATCTCATGAAGTTCGGGCGCCGCTATCACGTATTCTCGGGCTAGTGTATTTGCTAAATTCCGTTACAGAGGAAAAAATAGATCTGGTAGAAATTCGGGCACTTATTTCTTATCTCGAAGAGTCTGCAAACGAAATGGACGATATTGTTAAAAAAATAATCTATAAAGCCAATGAAATTGAAAACCGGGCTTCTGACGTCTAAAACCCTAATAACGGCTGTTTTAGCCTTTGTTATTCTTGTAATCATTTCTGCCGCAGATGTTTTTGGAGGTAGCTCCTTCTCTGTTTTTAGCGAAGGCAACACAAATGGGAATGGAAATCCAGATAATAGCTCGGCAGCATTTTCGGGCTATGCTACCTGGATCAGCTTGTTACCACCGCTTGTAGCGATCGCTCTTGCGCTTATTACCCGCGAGGTTATACTGTCGCTTTTTGCCGGAATCTGGATAGGCGCTTTTTTTATGATGGGCTACAATCCCTTCGCAGGAACAGCAGAATCGTTCAGTTTTTTGGTGAATGCCATGTCCGATTCTTATCATGTTTCAATTATTCTGTTCAGCTTGATGCTTGGCGGTATGGTTGGGGTAATGTCCCGGGGCGGGGGAACCAGAGGTATGGTAGATTTACTGCAACGTTTTGCGCATAACCGCACGCAAGGTCAGGTTTACACGTGGCTATCGGCACTGGTTTTATTTTTTGATGACTATGCAAACTGTCTCATTCGTGGCAACGCTATGAGACCTATGACAGACCGTTTGCTTATTTCGCGCGAAAAACTGGCCTATATTGTAGATTCTACAGCTGCACCGCTCGCGGTAAGCGCCGTAATTACCACTTGGATAGGTTTTGAAATCACCCAGATATCAAATTCTCTATCGGTTCTTGCAAGTCAAACCGAAGACCCGGTTTTAGCGGCTCAGCTAATGCAGGGTGCAGACAATGCATTTCTTATCTTTCTGGACTCTATCCCGTATTTATTTTATCCCATTCTGGCTCTTGGCTTTGTTCTGATGGTTATTGTAATGAAGCGCGATTTCGGTCCAATGTATGATGCGGAAAAGCGGGCTATTTCGGGCAATGGTGTTCTTCGCCCCGGATCTGTGCCCGCTGCAGATACCAATATGGAATCGCTGCAGCCATTAGATAACCGCCCACACCGCTGGTACAATGCGGTAATACCTGTCGCCACTGTAATTATAGTAGCTATGTACGGGCTTTATAGCACAGGTGTAAGCGGCCTTGAGGCTGGCGAGCGCACCCTCACAAATATTATTGGCGACGCAGATCCGTTTGCTGCTTTACTCTGGGCTTCTTTTGCTGGTTGTGCTGTTGCAATTGCCCTTGTTGTGTTTCAGAAAGTGCTTTCGGTTGGTCAGGCACTTGAGTCGCTCGTTGGTGGTATGCAGTCTATGTTAATGGCTGTAATTATTCTGGTTCTTGCTTGGGGACTAGGGGAGGTAACTCAGGCTGTGGGTACTGGCCCGTTTTTGGCCGGAATGCTTCAGGATACGTTACCCATAATTTTGTTACCAGGTCTTGTATTTTTTATTGCATCCTTAACCGCCTTTTCAACCGGAACATCCTGGGGAACAATGGCCATTCTATTTCCGGTAGTTATTCCTTTAGCGGTTGTAATGGGCGCAGGTGTGGGCTTTGCCGGAGGGGAAAACTACGGTATTTTGCTCGGTTCTATCAGCTCAGTAATGGCCGGCGCTGTTTTCGGAGATCACTGTTCACCCATCTCAGATACTACGGTTATCAGCTCTATGTCTTCTGCCTGCGATCTAATCGATCATGTTAGAACCCAGCTACCATACGCTCTCGTTGTTGCCGGGGTCGCACTTCTGGTTGGAGAAATTCCTGCGGCTTTCGAATTCCTTCATCCTGTAATAGGTTTAGCGATTGGCTTTGTTCTGCTCTATGTAATACTACGTATTTTTGGAAAAAACCCGGAAGAGGGTGTAAATCAAGACCAAATATCTGCGTCTCAAACCATCAAATAGTTTGTACTTGTTTTCTAAGCGCAATTTTGGCAAATGGCGAATGCTTGCTGGTTTATACCCGCAGTATTCAAAGTCAAATGCATTCTAACAACTTGAGTATTTACTCTATGAGCAGATAGCGGACAAAAGACCGGCTTCTATGGACAGCAATTTTACTTCCATTAGTTGGAAAACATTGGCAATCGTCCAAAAAAGAAATTCTCTGTATCTGAGCGGTTTATAAACGGAGTTTAGTTATCCATAATCACTCATCCGATGCTATCTGACGTAATCGTCGCATTCTGTTCTGCTTAGGCTAGAGTCTTAATACTAAGAAATACGAGCAGAAATATTCGTAAAATCTCAAAACTACTGATAGCTGTTTTCGGTTGAATTGTGTCTTACAACATTATGATGGAATTGTAGCGTAAATTTCGTATTGTTTTTTTCTTAATAAAAGGCTTTGCAAGACCACACTTTTAATCGTCTTTTCCGATGAATCAAAAATAAGATTCTCGCCCGCGAAACTCAGGGGGCGCGCTATTATTTTTGAACCGCAGTTGGATTCGAATGATCTGGAAAGAGGTTACAAGGCTTCTAAAATTAAAATCAAAAGATAATAGCTGTTTGCTTCAGAATTCATCGTCATGCTAATTTATTTGATGATAAGGCAGGAGCAGTAGTCATGCATTAGTTCATGAAAACGATTACTAAAGCAAACTAAATACCTGGAATTTTTGAATGTTTGAAACCTTAGAAGCCTGGACAGATACAATAGCTGGTCTTGCATGGGGACCACCATTGGTAGCCTTATTAGTTGGAGGCGGTCTCTTTTTTGTAATATTATCCCGCTTTACACCCTACAGACATATTGGTCATGCGGTAGGTGTATTAACAGGAAAATATGATGATCCTGATGCCGAGGGCGATATTAATCATTTCCAGGCACTAAGCGCTGCTCTTGCAGCTACCGTTGGAATGGGAAATATTGGTGGTGTGGCGGTGGCAATTACCATGGGAGGTCCAGGCGCTATTTTCTGGATGTGGGTTAGTGCTTTGGTTGGTATGGCAACCAAGTTTTTTACCTGTACACTGTCTATTATGTACAGGGGAAGAGATAGCGAAG
This sequence comes from Balneolales bacterium, assembly GCA_022565805.1. Taxonomy (GTDB): domain Bacteria; phylum Bacteroidota; class Rhodothermia; order Balneolales; family Cyclonatronaceae; genus Cyclonatronum. Next base: position 1,362 of record JAIULZ010000124.1, on the reverse strand, counting down.
GAAAGCTACAGGGTGGTCCGATGTATGTTATTCGCGAGGGCTTATCGAAAAAATGGCATCCGTTGGCCTATTTTTTTAGTTTTTGTGGTTTACTGGGGTGTTTGCCTCTTTTTCAGGCGAATCAGCTAACGCAGATTCTGCGAGACAGCGTATTCATTCCTATGAGTATTACCAGCCCGGAAGCACATTTTACCAGCGATTTACTAACTGGTTTAGTACTATTATTTATTGTTAGTCTTGTAATTTTTGGCGGTATTAAGCGTATTGGTAATGTCGCCGCAACATTGGTGCCTTTTATGGTGCTACTGTATGTAATAAGCGTTGTTTACATTCTTATTATACATGCTTCTGTAGTTCCCGAATATCTTGCGTTGATCGTTTCGGATGCCTTTCGCGGAGATTATGTAAATTCAGAATCTGTTTTGGGTGGTGCAGTTGGTGCCGTAATAATTATTGGCGTACGAAGGGCTGCCTTTTCGAATGAAGCCGGTATTGGTACGGAGTCTATGGCGCATGGGGCTGCTAAAACAAACGAGCCCGTTCGGGAAGGACTTGTGGCCATGCTCGAACCGGCAATCGATACTTTGCTCGTTTGTACCATGACTGCTCTTGCTATTTTGGTTACCGGCGTATGGTTAAATACAGACCTTGATGGCGTTACCCTTACCGCTATGGCCTTTTCTACAGGTATTCCCGGCATTGGTGTTCCTGTTCTTATTATCTGTGTTACGGTATTTGCGCTCACCACTATGTTCACCTATTCCTACTACGGCTCTAAGTGCCTTGGCTTTTTAGCCGGTGCCGATAATAAGAAAATATTCAATTATTTCTACGTGCTCAGCATTGTTTTTGGCTCTGTAGCTTCAATCGGGGCTGTAATTAATTTGCTGGATACTGCTTTTGCTCTTATGGCCATTCCCACTATGTTATCGGCTATTCTACTGGCACCTAAAGTTGTTGAAGCATCGAAAGTGTATTTCGAGCGTTATCGTAGCGGTTCTTTCGATAAAGATTAGAACTTCATCTTTCACTGTTTGAAATCAAAGATCAGCAAGAGTGATTTTAAGCCTGAAATTTGGTTATGATCATTTAATCTTGTGAGATCATCTCTTTGATATCTTTGGATGTCTACCCCCGGCATATCTCCTGATTTCAGGGACATGCCGGCCCGGGCTTATTTGTGTTTCTTTTATATCTCCGGATTCCGGATTGCTTCGCGGAGTCCTTCATCCGAGGTTACAATATCGGTCATGCCTAACGGCACTATTCAGAATCAAGTTTCGAATAATAAAACCGACCCTTTTAATGCGCAGTGTGAATTTTCGGGAATTGCTTAACCCACCTAACCCGCACTTCGGATAC
>JAIULZ010000123.1 GCA_022565805.1 Balneolales bacterium | reverse complement strand
CGCCCCCAAGGATTCATTTTCCCGCAGAATCGGGCACTTCAAATGTTAATTAGCCGATTTCTATCACAGTGTTGCGCGATACGTTCATCTCGCCATCGGATGGAGACGTACTTACGACTTTCTGCTCGGCTGTTTTTGTGTACTCAGTAGCGGTTTTGGTATAATTTGTATTTACCAACACAAGTGCTGCTATGAAAAAAGCTGCAAGTGTGGTACTAGAGTAGAATAGCTTTTTTGTTTTCATTATGGTGTTCCTGAATCTTAAAGTTTTTATCAATCTTGTATGCATTGCAATAGTTATAAAGGATGATCACTAAACCATGCTTTAATTCTTCTTGTGGAAAAAACAGGGAATAAGCTGATCTTCTCACAGTTATCAATCAAGAATACCGTTTAAGCATCAAGCTTATTCCCTATAAATACTGTTGCTGAAATTATGCTAAGGCTTTTTGCATTAGTCGTATTTCGCTTTGGTCTGCTTTGATTAATCCAAAGTGCTTTTGAACCATTCTCTGCTGATCGAGGCTAAGGTGCTTGGATTCTTTGCTGAGTGTGTCTTTATAGGTTTCTATGGCCTTTTCTTCACCCTGCTCACAGGAATTCAAAATGGCTTCTCTGTCTTTGCCCGTAAGCGCCGACTTAACATCCATCCACGCGCGGAAGAACTTGCCGGAGATTTTAGTGCCTTCTTCGGGCTTGCCACCTAACTTTGTGATTTCAATAACCAGGTCCTGATGGCAGTTGTGGCTTGTTTTTGCGAACTTTGTAAACATGGTTCGCAGCTCTGCCTCATTGGTGTTCTTGCCAGCTGTTTCGTAACCCTCGATCCTGTCGTTGTTTATTACAACAAGGTCGTTAAGTACTTTTATGCATTGCTCTGTTTGTTTATCCATGATCTTTTTTATGCTAAATGTGTATGGTTTATCATCGATATAAACAAGAAGCCGGTTTTTATATCCGGCCTCTTGTATTAAGACAGATGTCTATCTGTGAATTTCCTGAGCATTATTTTCTTGCCATGTCTTTTCGAGATATTTGGCATCGTCGTCGTTTTTAGGACGAACACCCAGAACGATATGGCCATCGTTAATTCCGCTTTCATAGATTTTGGCGCGCTCTTTGGGTATTCCCCAGCCAACAAGCGCTCCAATCATTCCGCCCGCCAGACCACCGGCGCCTGCTCCGGCCAAACCAGCCGCAATAGGTCCTGCAACTACAAGCCCAAGTCCCGGAATTACCACACTTGTGCCAATGGCGGCAATTACCCCGGCAACAGCGCCTATGGTTCCGCCAATAGCAGATCCTGATCCGGCTCCGGCTGCAGCTTTGTTGCCAAGCTCGGTTTCTTCTTTATCATCTGAGAAATACTTTTTGTGTGTTTCTTTAGACATCACCAAATTGATTTCATCTTCGGTATAGCCTCTGTCGTGCATCGAGTTATATGCTTTCTCTGTACTCTTGCGATCGTGAAACATGCCCGTTAACATGCCTTTTTCTGTTTTGCCGCTAACAGAATGAGCAGTTTTCTGATCTGTTCTAAGGTTTCTTTCCTCTGTTGTGAGGCCATCTTTATGAACTCTGCGATTATGCTCAGCGGTTTTGTCATGATTCAGATCAGGGCTTTGCATCTCCGGGTCTGATCGGTGCTTTTTGTCATCGGGGCTGAGAACGTGCTGGTTCTTGCTGTGATCGTGCTCTTCTGTTTTGTCGTGATGCAAGTCTGGCCTTAGCTTTTCCTGATCGGTTTTAAGCCTTCTTTGATCAGCTGTAAGACTATGCTGATCGGTTCTGATGTTTCTTTCATCAGAACTGAGGCTCGGTTTGTTTGGTCTGAGCTTATGCATATCGGAGTTTTTGCCTTTATTGTTTTCCATGATGGGTCTGTTTGATTGGTGATAATTTTAATAGTGCATTACTGCTTGCTTTATGCAGAGATTCTGTTGGAAAAGCAGAAGGCAACGGTAACTGTTTTAAGAGTTTGCCACTTTTTGCTCCAAACCAAAATCTTGCAAACCCGAAGCGGGGTGTGTTGCGCGCGCTCTCTATGCTAAAAACACGAATACTTATACTTGTACTTGATCCCGAAGGGCTTTGAAAACCCTTTGCCCGGCCATCCCTTATACCCTACTTAATCGATGTGTAGGGGCTTCCGCGCTTAACTCGTGCAAGTCTTTGCTTACACGTTCCTTTGATAGGTGTCTTTCAAAGCCTTCTGCCGATGTTTTTTATAACATCCCAAGAAGCCACCAAATAATTAGAAAAATGATGATTGTTCCAAAACAACCTCCACCTAATTTCATCGCTCCGTATCCTGCAAGTGCTCCCTTGAAAATGTTGTTCATGATAATAAGATTTACTAGTTAACTACTTGGCTGTATTTACAGCAGCTTCCATATTTACGAGGCTTACAGCTATATCTGTAAGGACTTGATCAGCGGCCTTTTCTTCTTCGAGTGTTTGTTCGAGCAAAATTTCTGCTTTACGCAGACCAAGCGTTTCCGCAAATTCACGAAGCGTACCATAGGTAGCTATTTCATAATGCTCTATTTTTTGCACCGCTGTAATAATAGCTGCATCACGTTGAGGCCCTTTTTCGTTGTCGGCCATTAATTCCCGAGCCTCTGTTAACAGCCCTTCAATGGCTTTGCATTTAACGGCAGTCGGCTTTTGACCAATCACCCTAAAAACCTCGGCCACTCGCTCAAGGTGCAGGTTGGTATCTTTTAAATGATCGGTAAGCGCTTCAATAAGATCTACAGAATGAACCATCGAAATTATGCCGGGAATTGCCTTAAATAATGTCTTTTCGGCCCATAAAATATCTTTCAGCTGCGCTTGGAACAGGTGCATTAGCTGAGATGATTGCATGCCTTTATCTACAGGCTGATCCTTTTCTCTGGAACTCTGAGCTGAATCTTTTTTTGATTTACTTTTCATGATATATGTACATTAATTACAACAAAATTGGATATATGTGTATGTATTTATTTTTGAGAAACCAATTAAGAATAAAGAGACTTTTTGTTTTATGAATATTAGAAGCATTTCCAAAGTCTTTTGGTATATCAGCTTTGTAGTTGTGCTCTGTCCGATCGAAAATTTGTATGTATTTTTATGAAATCCTTACCTTGTTTTGACAGGAGACGATCCGTTATAAGGTCGATTGTTTTTGGTGATAAATACTTGGTACTACATTACAAAAAAAAGCAGACGCATAGCATTACAAATAAATTAAGAATGCTTGTACTAATTACAGAAATGGGCAAGTTAACTGATTGTTTATGAGTAATAGCGGCTATGTTTTTCAATATCTTACAGGAAAAACAGAGGGTGATGCAATTAATAAATACATCGAATAAGCTTGATCATCCCAAGCTCGTCTGCATCCTCATGACTTATTTTGGTAAAGCTAAACTCAGGAAAGGTTTTATGATGAAACTTTCTCTCAACTTGGTATTTTTTTGAAAGCCATGCATATCTAACCCACAATTCGGGCGTATTAAAGAGAATATCCCGGCATGTGATGAATACGGTGAAAATGCATTGTTAGGTTTATTTTAGTTAAGCTTAAACGAATAGTGATTTCAACTCATAAATCATTTTTTAAAAAAAAGTTTTATCAGCATTATCCCCGGCCGGTTTGCGATGAAGCGGGCTGCCTTTTTGTGGTTCTCGGCAGAGGTCTTTGTGTCTCTGTCCTCAGACTCTGCAAATGGGCATCTTTCACAAAAAACAAACAAAACCATCGACTACAGATTTTCCGGAACTTAATTGCGAGAGCAGAGTCTAAGACTTCAGTTAAAAGCTAAACAGGTTTTTTTGATTGAGTCGAAAATTTCCATCTTATCATCCTCACATTATCTGATATAAAATGATTTCATACCCGATCTTCCGGTGTATGGCTTTGATAGCCGTTTATTTAGTAATTACTGTTTCACCCCTCTACGCACAGCAAAGCTCCCATTTCGACAACGGACTATCCTTTAATTTATCAGCACATTCAGGTGGAATTGTTTTCGGTAGTGAAGGCAGTAACTTAAATGATTACTATAAAAACGAACCCGGTTTCGGGCTTCAATTACAGTACGGCTACAGCTTAACGCCCATGATTTCTGTTAAGTCCGGCATTGGTTTTTCCATGCTGCGCTACAGCTTTAGCAGCGAGCAGCAGGGAACGGATGAAACCGGAAATCCTACGGGCGAAATAATTATTTCTGAATCAGACGGTGTAATGAGCAACACTTATATAGATGTTCCGCTCAATTTTGTTTTGCGACCATTACCGAACAGAGCATTTTACGTGATGGCCGGGCCACAGCTTTCTTTTAAAGTTGGATACACGAACCGTGATTTTATCGCCAGACATATAAGCGCCGATGGCGATGTGCTTTTTGTTTTTGATCCCGTAACTTATGATACGCCGGAACGCTCGAATAATATTCTGCTATTGGCAAAAGCAGGCATTGGCTACAGCCTCGATACGATGAATTTTCCGCTCAATTTTGAGCTTGGTTTCGGCCATTCACTTACGCCATATTTAGGTGGTGATGGGTTTATCAATAATTATACGCGTACCTTTTCATTTACTATTGCATATCGTTTTTAGGCATCCGGAATAAAAGATAGCTTCCGATTTAAAGCTTCCGTCTATTTCACCAATCCAGCTCTTATTTTTTGAAATGAGAAGCATTTCTACGGACAGTTATTTTTTGTCGTAATCAGTTTGCCTGCAGGATTGGAATTTTACTTCAAGCTGGCACTGAGATTATTGTTGCCCCAAGGAAGAAGACGGGCAAAAGAAGGCTTTAAAAAAACCTTCTGGTAGGAAATGCCTTAAGTTTTGCAAAACCCTCCATAAATATAATACAACGGTTTACATTCAATCAAAATAAAGGATAACTACGGCTTTCGCATTACCCCAAAAAATGTAGAAAATATCTGTATCACAAAAGTTAAAAGGTAGTCATTAGCAAATTATTGAGTGTCCATTGGGTGTGTAGACTTAACCCTATATCCCTACAAATCAATTTAATAAGAGTACCAAGCTATGGAAGGCCATAAATCAATTTCAATAAATAATGGGACAGTCAGACTGTTTATTTTAACTGCACTGAGCTTTTTCTTTTTGTTTTTATTTTCATTTAGCACACAGCTTTTTGCACAAGTTGTTGTTAATCCGGATGAGCTATCGGCTGAGCTTCAAAGCGGTGAGTCTGTAATTGTACCGCTGCAGATTCAAAATACGGGCTCAGAGGCGGCATTCTTTTCATTTCCGGGCTTTACGCAGTCTCGTTTTGCGGTCGACTCTTTTCAGGAAGTTTCTGCACAGCGCCGCTCGGCAGAATCATTAATTGATGATGCCACTCTGCAGGAATTTATGCTGCTCAGGCAGGCACAACAAGCTATAGAATCAGGAAACCTGAATGCTTTTCCGGAGCAAATGAGCGCGCTTCAAAAGCTTCAAAGAAATAGTGAATCTTTAGCGATTAATAATTCGCAATCGGAAATGAATCACTCTGATTTAAGCACACTTAGCTTCTTTTTTGATAATTTCACGGCTCATGGACAAGAGTTTGTTCTTATTACCAATCAGTCCTTTAGCTTTACCTTAGAATCGTTGTATGCAGATTTTGTGCTGAATGCAAGCAGTGGACAAACATGGGCAAACGATTTGACTATCATTTTTACAACAAGTCCTGAATTCAACCCGCATCACCCTGCAAATACGGTGCTGCAAATTGGTGGATTAATTAGCTACGCCAATGATCACATTTCATGGGGAACAGGGAATTCGGGGCATCCGGGTACTGAAGTTATTACGAATCTTGTATTTCAAAATGGCTATGAGCTAAATGATGTGTATGTATGGCTGGGCAACGGATGGACTCAAGGATTTGGAACTTGGTCTGGTTCTTTCGGTCTGAATGGCATCCCGACGGAAATCACGCAGCCAGAATTCATAAGCTCGGTTAGTCCGGCTTCAGGCAGTATAGAGCCTGGCGAATTACTTGATATTAACCTTGTTTTTGATGCTTCTGAACTGAATGAAGGACTCTATACAGGTGATCTGTTTTTGGAAATTACCGGAGAAAGTGAACAATTAATTCAGATTCCTTCAAGCCTGCAAGTGTCTGGTATTCCATCGCTTTCGATAAATCCCGCAGAGCTGATATTTGGCGAGACGTTTGTCGGGGGTACAACAAGCCGGTTCGCTGAAGTAACAAATACGGGCACTGCCACGGCATCTGTTCTGGGCGTAACCATTAACTCCGATCATTTTATTGTTGATAATGGTGGTTTCGACCTGGTCCCCGGTCAGTCTAAAATGGTGGAAGTGATTTTTGCGCCTCAGTCTCCGGGCACGTTAAATTCTACCCTTCGATTTCAAACGAATACATCACAGCCGGTTATTACGGTAATTTTGCGGGCCTCTGCGGTAATTCCCGGTATTCTTGAAACCGATAAAGAGGCTTTAATTTATAGCATAGTAGAGGGTGAAGATCAGTCACAATCCATCAGTCTGATAAATTCCGGTGAATCTTATTTGGAATACAGCATACAGTTTCGTCCGATTCAGATGAGCGACCTGCTGGGTGAAAGCAGAGCTCCGCAAAACACGGCAGCAGCCCAAAAACAATTCTCGGAATCAGCCGCTGCAGCCATTCAGTCCGGCATGATAGCGGACATGCCCAATAGAGTTCGCTCAGCCGAAATGCCTGCTCCTGTCAGCAGTCGGCAAAGCGAAGTTTTGTGGAATATTGAGCCGGATGTATCTTTGAATGCGTTTTCTAACCACTCCAGTATATCTGGCTTCAACGCTTTCACCTCAGATCGGTTTACTCTGTTCGAAATGGCATCATTAGATCAGATTACCGTTTATGGCACTTTTATTAATCACCATCCGGTTGTGGATAATGGACTAAAGCTTGGTCTGGCCATTTATGCAGATAATAACGGTATGCCGGCTGGTCATCCCACTGATGGCGTTAATAACGAAATCTTTAAATTCTACGATCTTGTAACTACCGAAGGTGTAGAATATATCGTTGAAGGAAACGGATCATTCCGTATCACTGCCACCCTCGATTTGCCAACCGCATCTGGTCAGAGCCTGAATCTTGATGCCGGAAACTACTGGCTCGTGGCTTATCACGGCAGCGTCGGCCACGAAAACAGCTCCTGGTACTGGACCTTTGGTTTTGGCACCGAAAATACGGCCCGATTTATTGACCCGGACGGGTATTTTCATGTGGGAACTACAGATTGGTTCCGAATTTCTGATGTCGTACACAGAGACCCTTCCAACATGGCCTTCACCATTCGCGGAAATTCCTCAACCGTTTTAGCGGCAAACCCTGTGAGCGGCACCATTTCGCCATCCGCCAATATGGCTGTCTCGGTTGATGCGCTAACCGCTGACCTGCCGGTTGGAGAGTATTTTTATATGATGGAAATCACCACCAATTCTCCGGCTTCTTCTTTGGTAGAAATACCTGTAATTATTATGATTCATGATGGCGCTAGCGGTCTGCAGTGGGCAAATCTCGACAGGCCGGACGATCTGGAAATTCAGCAGGGTGATGCGGTTGGAATTTTTGGCAGAGCTACGCCAACTTCTCTTATGCTGGAAACGCATCAGGAAACGGCTTTCGAAATGATGAACATGTGGGTTGGAATTTCGCATCACAATTCTCATCCGGCAGAGTGGCCCGAAAGCGCCTGGCATTCTGCAACACTACATGCTGTAGACGGTCATACCGCTGAGTTTATATTTGATGGCACGCATCAGTTAGAGGCAGGAACATATAGCTACGCCACACGTTTCCAAATGGGTGATAATGAATATATTTATGGTGGCTACCATTCGGCTGGCGGGGCTTTTTGGATGGAAAATCTTTTCATATCCGGCACGCTGCACGTATTGCCATCAACTTCAAGCGAGCCGGTAACGCAGCTTCCGTCAGCTTTTGGACTCGATCAGAATTATCCGAATCCATTTAACCCGGTTACAAACATCACCTACAGCCTGCCACAGGCTCAGGAAGTGCGCATCGATGTATTCAATATACAGGGTCAGCGCGTTGCTACGCTGGTAAACGGCATGCAGCAGGCTGGGCAGTACACGATAAGCTTTAATGCGAATAATCTTGCCAGCGGTATCTACATTTACAAAATGCAGACCCCAACCTTTTCACAAACCCGAAAAATGACCTTTGTGAAGTAGCCTGATTATTTAACGTTCTTTAAATTCCCCTCATGCTGTTTTTACGATGATAGCTATCATCAACGAAACAGGGTGAGGGGATTTTTTTATCGAACATGCCGCCGCTTTGCGGTTAGGTCTTGATTTACGATTTTTCATTATTACGTCAACCACTCAGTATTCTGTCACTCAATTTTCCATAGAACAATTTTTGGTGTGGTTTCTCGCCCAACGGTATAGCTGTATAAAATGCCATCCTCTACTGCACCCAAACGATGATTCGCAGGTAAATTTATGGTCATCATCACAATCCGCTGACATCATATTAAGGCTCCTAAACTCTCCCGGACCGGCTCCGCTTCGACCGAAGACCGAAGACCGAAGACGGAGGATCGAGGGTTGGTTCAAAAACAGATTAGCAAATCAAAATTCAGCCAAAACGCGGCGACATATCCGCAGCCCGGGTTGGCAGGGTGAAGTAAGGCGAGCAGATTCACTTTACATTAAAATCTCGTTTTTATTCTTCGAAATCCGATTCCGAACAATGCCGTTAGGCATGATTGGTATTGTAACCCCGGATGCAGGACTCCGCGAAGCAGTCCGTAATCCGGGGATTACAACAAATACAAAAATGCCCGAGTCGGGATGTTCTTGAAACATGGAAATCTGCCGAGGGCATAAATGACCGAGGACCGAAGATGGAGGACCGAGGATTGGCCGACGATTTGGCTCAAAAACGAATTAGCATATCAAATCCTAAACGCAACGCGGCGACATATCAGCAGGCCGGAGTGAATAGCGAACTAAAAAAGCCCGAGCCACGATGTTTCTGAAATCAGGAAACTGGCTGAGTGTAACTATCTAAATATCAAAGTGAAAACCTCACATACCCAAAACATCCAAAACCAATGACTATCTGTTCTTTTGAAAGAAATCCCAATATTTATTTATTAGCTTCGGAACACAAGTTGAAAATGATAAGGTCTTTATGAAAAGGCCTTAAGAAATGTGTTAGTTATGCCATAATGAGTTATGCGTGTGGAAAAATGTCGTCCGGTAGCAAAAATAAAATCGGGTTGCGGCCTGAATAATTTCAAAATTTGAACAGCTTAATATGATTTTAGAACCAGATGTACTCCTGGAATATAGAAATACACTGTATGATGCGCTTCAGCAGGAAAAATTAGAAGAAGCCGTAAGACTATCACCCAAATTGTCTTCGGGAAGGATTGCTCAGATTTTAACAGAAATGGATAATGATGTAATTATACCGTTTCTGGAACAAATAGACGAAAAACTGGCTGGCGACGTAATTATCAAGCTGCCTACAGAAATGGCTGCAGAGCTTTTCAGAGCTATCCGGCCGGAAATTGCCACTCGATTGCTGTATTCCATTCCTGTAGATGATGCGGCTGATGTAATGGCTTTATTAACACAAACAGAAATTGATGAGCTGTTTAGGAAGATAAATCCGGAAACGGCGGGCATCATCAAAAACCTGATGACCTACGAAAAAGATACCGTTGGATCGGTTATGAACACTTATTTCGTGGCAGTGAGGGAGGGAACCACTATTGGTGATACGCTAAAAGCTATGAAAGACGCGCCGGCTCAAATCCAAAATCGTGCATACGTTTACGTGGTTGACGATCAGGGGCGTCCCATTGGTACAGCTTCTATGAAAGATTTAATCCGCGCAGATCCTGCAAAGGGAATTAAGGACATTAGTTCGCCCGATGTAGTAGCCGTACATTCGTATGATAGTGCCGAATATGCTGCACAGCTGCTTCGAAACAGACGTTTCCAAATGTTGCCGGTTGTGACCAAAGAAAACGTACTTGTTGGCGTACTTTTGCTGGATGATGCCATCGATATTCTTACGGAACTTCTGGCAGATCAGTTTGTGCAGATTGGTGCGGCCTCAACAGAAGAGTCTTTCTACACCCCACCACTTGGTACGGTAAAAAAACGACTTCCATGGATGGCCGGAAATATTTTCCTGAATCTGGGAGCTGTGGCTGTTATCTCATCTTTTGAGGGTACCATTGAGGCAGTTGCCGCTTTGGCAATTTTTCTGCCCATGATTACAGATATGGGCGGAAATGTGGGAATTCAGGCGCTGTCGGTATCGATTAGAAGCATCGCCCTTGGCGAGGTACAGCTTAGTCAGTACTGGCGTGCTGCTAAAAAAGAAGTAATTGTGGGCGCCATAAACGGTCTGGCGCTGGGCTTGCTTTTCACCATAGTTGCGCTGGTAATTCAGGGCAATCCTATATTAGGTATGGTAGCCGGTATTGCACTCGGCTGCAACGTATTGCTTGCAGGTATTATCGGGGGAACACTGCCATTTATAATTAAACGTTTTGGCGGCGACCCGGCTATGATGACCGGTCCGGTTCTTACAACCATAACTGATATTACTGGAGTAAGTATCTATTTAGGACTAAGCACCCTGTTTCTTGCAAGCTTGCTTGTATAGAGATATTGAAAAAAAGTATCTGAAATTGTGTGATGCGCTCCGTGGTAATAACTGGCACGGAGCGTTGCACGTTTATTCTATATTTTTGTGTTGACCGAAGACGGTGGACGGAGGGAGTGGGTGAGTGGGTGAATGGGTGAGGTGCTAATTCACTGGACGAAATTGACCGAGGACCGAAGACGGAAGAC
>JAIULZ010000122.1 GCA_022565805.1 Balneolales bacterium | reverse complement strand
CCAGATGATTTTCGGCTCAACTCAAGGGGTAGTCGATCCCCAAATGTAATGGCCAATTGCTGGACTGTCAAGCTCCAGTTTCTCAGGGTGGAGATCCACTTCTTTTCGATATTCTTGGTAGCCAGATAAACGATCTTTAACAAGGACACATCATTAGTGAACGCTCGTTTTGTGCCTGATTCCACAGCGGTACACTCTGTTGCATTATAAAATAATGCTGGCAATAATATGACTATTCTGGATGAAACTGACCACATTCCGGAAGTTATTGACTCTCGCGATGTGCACTATTCGGCCAAAAAGGGAAGTTTACACAGTTTGCAGGCTTATATATTTAGAAATTAATCTGTCTCAGCATTACAAGGCTTATTTAGATGACCATCCGACTCTAAGCTTAGAGCCTTCAGGCACTGTTATTCGGATATAATTTATCCGAGGGTTCATCCTTCTCTTTTAGCTCGTAGTTTCTATTCAACGCATCCTGTCTTATTTTAAAATGATCTGCCAAAAGCCGGATAACATCCTTTGAAAGTGCCTTTCTTCGGTTCATTATTTCAGATACATAACTTTTGGAACGATTCACAATGTGCGCTATATCGTTTTGATTAAGACCGTTTTCTTCCATAAGTGCCTTTATCAGAGAGATTGGATCGGAACTTATTGATTCTCTTTGCTGAGCATCATAATGCTCAATAAGCAATGTGAGAAGTTCTATTTCATCTTCACGATCTCCATTTTCTTCTGCCATGATTAAATCTTCTAGCAGATTGCAGTATTTGTTGTATTGGTCACGGTCTTTAATGACTTTGTAGGTTAGGTATCCCATAAACTAATGCCCGTATTCTTTAATATTCTTCAACTGTGTATTGGTTGTTTTTACTACATAGATCGGTATAAGCTGCATGTGTACCGGTCCATTTAATAAATAAATGGACTCTACAAAACAACAATAATCGACATTTAGTTTGCCAAAAGCGAACTGTGGGTTTACTTATGTGCACCAAAGTTTTGAAGCTCTGCCTTTTCTTTGTTGAGGATAGTTGATCTAAGTCTGCCATGTGGAATAAGTCGACCATCTTTGCCCGGTTGTCATGCCAAAACCACCTTTCTGGCAAATGGGGAGGCATAATCACAAAGTCGATTTGTTGAATCTGCAGAAGTTGTGCCATATTTTAACTTACATATCAGAATTCAATTTAAACAGGGTTTAATAACAGCTCTTGGACAGTTGTAAATAAAACTATCAATACTACCTTTGAGAATAATAATTTTGGAACCAATTTATAGGTTGTTATAACATATATAGCCACCTTTAATTCCATCCTTAAAAACATATTCAATCTTAGGCATGTTGGTTGGGTTATTTAGCAATGGTTTGAAGTTTTCATTGAAATCTTTTTTTATTGCACTTTCGGCACCTATCCGCATATCTTTCCCCTCGACGATAAAGAGCTGATATTTTGATTTATTAAAAAGTACAAATATCATATCTAAGTCTGTAATTTTGTCAAATACCTTTGGATTCTCATGATGATATAACCCTTTTGCTTCAAGGCCAATTTTATCTATTTGGACAGGGAATAAACAATAAAACATGTGTACGTTTCGATTAATTGAGTTTTTATGATTTATTAAATAGCTTAACAATCCAAAATTATTATCGATATCAGCATAATTTATTTTATTTGATATTTTATTCAATATGTTATTAATACTCCTTTTTCCAGACAAAAAACCCGTAGATAACACGCCTCTTTCATATAGTTTATTTATAGCATCGCGATATTGATAGTCAATATACGCTGTTGATGTAATGGCTTCACTCTGCATAAATAATATTCTAAGTAATTGAAGCATTACTTTTCTAGAGTAATCCTGTAAAAAATATTGCTTGAAAATTTTATCGGGGTCTGGAAAGTGGTCATTATATGGATGACTATCTATAAATTTTTTATGATGATTTAAGTAATTTAGAATAAATATTTTTTCGTCACTATCACTTAAACCAGATTTTGGCAGTATAATATTATTAAAACTAAATTTAGAATTATAATCTTTCACATATATCACCTTGACGCATTTATTTGACAACTTGCTGTTTAAATCTTTTTCATGTCTTTGTTTATTAGTTTTGCAGTTTTTGTAGCCATCTTCTACCTTGCATAAGCTAAACACTTTATCGAGATAATTTATTCCATTATCCTCAAGATAAAATTGATAACAGTTGCTGTCTTCACACTTCTCTAAGATAAAATTCTGCTTTAGCTTTATTAGTGTTGGCAAATAGTTTTCAAATACAATTTTTTTATGATAAGTACTTAAATATTCATTAAACAGTTCGCTATTTTTATATAGATCAATAACTGATTTTTCGGCTATGTATAATTTTTTCGTTAATGTTTCTTCGATACTATCAAACAATGATTCAAAATCAGTTGAGTTAGGGTTAAATAATTTAATATAATTTGCAGGGTTTAATAGTAGCTTAGAAATATCAATTGTAAAAGGAAAATCACTATTATAACTGTCCAAGTAGATAAAGCATATTTTTCTTATTCTATTATGTAGCCAATTCAGCTTATTAAGTTGTTTATTATCTTTGAACAAACAAGCATCCACAATTTCTTTAAATTCGTTATTTTTGTCATGATTTGACAAAAAATTTAATGCAACTACATATTTAAGAGAGTAATAGTCTTTTTCCTTTATTACTTTATTCGCATATTCACTCCAGTTTACATGTTTTCTTATATTCTTTAAAAAACTAGTTTTCTTATTTGGTTTTTTTTCAAAAAAATGTAGCATTCCAGATTGTGAGGAGAGAGTACCATTTACATATCCCATATTAGAAAAGAGTATTACAATTTGAAGATATTCTAAACCGGATATTTCAGTATCTACAATTTTTTTATTCGATCCTAAGCCAAGTTTAAACACTTTATCTCTAAGCTTTGTTAGAAGATAAAGTTGCAACATTACATAATCCCACCGCTTGTGATTATTACCCGGATAGGACTTTGATACATAACCAAGGTGATCAACTCTTTTTAAATAACTAATGACACCTTTACTCTCTAATAGCTCGTAAAACTCTAAAGATTTGCGGTGCAAAGCTATTTCAAGCTTGCCAAATTTTGATACTCCATGCGATAAGATTTTATAGCTCATACTTTAATTGTGTTAGTCAAATTTGTATTACTATCGTGTCACCTATACCCATCTGTCTTAATGCTAACATTGATCACACTAAGCAGCAAATCCAAAATATAACGCGGATTACCAACCTCTTTAGCCCAGTCATTCGGGTCGTTGGTGATGCCGCTTTTTTTGTCGGTTTTTACCTGGTAGCGCTCCATGATCCATTCGTTGGCTGATTTGCCGTTTACGATGTAGTCGCAGGCTTTGGCGGGGATGTTAGATATCACAATTTTACTGTTTAAGAGGGTGGTGGCTTTGCTCATAGACCCTGTTTCTTATGCTTGTTGCAGCAGTTTTTTGAGTTCTTCTTTATCGGGTAGGGCCGTCTGGTATTTACTGGCAAAAATTTGTTTATTGTCTTCTGGCAGCGTGATTTCTACAACTGCTTTACTTTTATCACGGCACAAAATGATGCCCACCGTTTTATTTTCTTCCGTTAGCTTTACAAAGCGGTCGTAGTAATTTACGTACATCTGCATCTGCCCTAAATCCTGATGCTTGAGTTCTCCGATTTTCAAATCGAGTAGCACAAACGATTGCAACAGACGATTGTAAAACACCAAGTCGATATAGAAATGCTTTTCGTCAATCGTAATGCGTTTTTGCCGCCCAACAAAGGTGAAGCCCTTGCCCAACTCCAGCAGAAAGGATTCTAATTTGTTGATTAATTCTGTTTCCAGTTCCTGTTCTGAGTAGTTAGATTTTTCAGGCAAGCCAAGAAATTCCAGAATGTAAGGATCTTTGATGGCATCCTGGGCTTTTTGGATTATTAGTCCTTTATCAGATAGTTCCTTGACTTTGGTTTTATCCCGACTGGCAGCAAGGCGAAGATATAAACCGGAATCAAACTGCCGTTGCAATTCCCGTACACTCCAATTGTTCTCAGCACATTCAATCTCGTAAAAACGGCGCTCTAAAGAATCATCAATACGCATGAGTTTCAAATAATGCGACCAGCTTAGATTGAAAACCGCAGATAGCGTCTGCTGTTTTTGAATTTCATCACTGGAATTATCAAATTCCCCAGACATTGTCTGAGGAATTCCAGTGTTGGAGTCCGGTTTTTCAGATTTCCGAGACAGTGTTTCGGATTTTGAATAGGTAAGGTAGAACATCCGCATATTTTCAAGATTATCTACAGAAAAACCACGCCTAAAACGCTTTTTGAGGCGCTTTGATAGTTCTCTTAATACAGATTTGCCATACGTTGCCCGTTCATCACCGCCCTGCTCCTCTTCCACAATCATACGGCCTATTTCGAAATAGGCCGTTACCATCGTAATGTTTACTTGTTGGACAGCTCTGCTCCGGGCTGTTTCCAGTAAGGCTACCACCCGATCAAAAAATATATTTTTATCCGGTTTGTCAGATTTCATTAAACAGTTCCTTGTTTAACCAAAATCGTATTGAAATATCTTTATCTAATTTAAATATTTTCATAGTAGTGAATTAAATCATTCAAACTCAACTTTAGGCAACCCCTCAACAATCTCCACCGTCTCCACACTCACTCTAATCACACTAAGCAGCAAATCCAGAATGTAGCGCGGGTTGCCGACTTCTTTTGCCCAGTCGTTGGGGTTGTTGGTGATGCCGCTGGCTTTGTCGGTTTTTAGTTGGTAGCGCTCCATGATCCATTCGATGGCTGATTTGCCGTTTACGACGTAGTCGTAGGCTTTGGCGGGGATGTTTGATACCACAATCTTGCTGTTGAACAGGATGGTGTCTTTTTGGTTCTTTTTGGGGAAGCGCATTTTTTCTACGGTGTAGAATCCGCTGTCTGCACCGGTTACTGTTACGCCGGCGTGAGGGGGGATGTCCTCATAATTGATGTGCAAATCCGCCAGTTTACGGCCTGCTTTGCTGAATGCCCAGAAATGGCGGACATCTTCTACCAAGGGCAGACGGGGCAGCATTTTCTTTAAATCGTTGGCGAAGGCTTCGCGGTATTCCGGACTGTGGAGGAATCCATACACATAATAGAAAATGTCTTCTTTGGTTACGTTCTTTCCATATTGCTTTTTCGCCCGCTCAAATATGAAATCGGTGACCCCGTCTCTGCGGATGTATTCTGATTCTCCACCTTCATCAAAAAGACCGGGACTGGATTTTTGGCGCTCTTCGTAGTAGTAGAGGGGGAAGCATTGGCCTTTTTCAATTGTATCAAGACTCGGAACAATGTTTGTAACTAATCCTGAAAAATCCTTATTTCCGCCAACCCCTGAAAGACAAATAGCAATATTATTTTGTGTTCGATTAGGAAAAAGTTTTGGTTGCTGATATGGTCTTTGAATTAAATTTTTTTCAAAATATAAATTACATTTAACGAAAGGTCTATACAATCCAATCCTTAACTCATCAGGTTTGTAGTCAATTTTGATGTTTCTTTCGCAATTACTCTTAAGTGAGTCATTCCAACTAATTTTTGTAGAGTCATTTGAGGAAAAGTCATCAAATTTAATCTTTTTATTCCCTTTAGTTAACTCTAAATAACCTTTCCGTTGGCTATTATAAAAATCAATTGTACTTCTGATATTTCTTTCAACAGAATGTTTTGAAAAGTTATAAACCCAAGAATCTCGAGAACTGGCGGTACCTAACGAATGAGTTATAAAGTAGCTTTGAGATTGGTAATCGAATTTTTTACTGGCTTCAATTGGGATTAATGTATCAAAAATTTCACTTCGTTGACTGATCCAATCGCCATGTTCATTAGGATTTAATTTTCTCCATTTCATATCGGAATTGGCTACCGTCTTAAACTTACCAACTTTCGCAAGCTTTTCATCCCTGTTCAGATAGTCACCTATATCATGATAATGAATGATTGCCTTTTTATTTGTAGCAATTGGGTTTTTAACCAAAATTGTAATAGATATAGGCGTACGGGAGCCAGATCCAAAGATTTTACCACCTTCCTTTCTGCTTAATTCCCCACTCGTTCTTTGATTTCCACGAAGATTAAACACCCAAATACTGGAAAATTCCTTTTCCAAAGCTTTGCGAAAGCCGTCCATTCCGTTTGTCTCTAACCATGCACCATTGCTAATAAAAGCGATAATACCACCATTCTCTGGGTCTAAGCGATCCGTACTCCATCTGAATGCTTTAATGTAAGCATCATACAATGCTTTTACAGATGTGGCAGAACTACCTCTGGCATAAGTACTTTCAATCCTTGCATCCAGCAAATCATATTTCTGGTTAGCTGCATTATCATTGGCCGATTTCTGTCCCACAGAATAGGGGGGATTTCCCATTATCACTCTTACAGGTGCTTTCTTTTGCCGTGCTACCCGTGCCGAGTTTTGCGGAAACATCTCAGAGAAGAGTTTCTGGCTTTCATCAGTTTCACCGAGCTGGAAGGTGTCAGTCAGTACGATGCCATCGAAGGGTTCATATTCGCCTTCGCTAGTCCGCTCAGCGACCGCTTTTTGGTCGTGGTAGGCGTTCTCAATGTTTACAGCAGCGATGTAATAGGCCAACAGCACAATTTCATTGGCATGAATCTCATGTTTGTATTTTCGGGCAAGGTCTTTGGCTTCAATCAATCCGCTTTGGATCAATCGCGTCACAAACGTTCCGGTTCCGGTAAAGGGATCGAGAATGTGAACGTTTTCATCCGAAAGCGTCCTTCCAAATTCCTTTTTTAACACATCATTTACCGAATGGATGATAAAATCAACCGGTTCAACCGGGGTATAGACAATCCCCAGCTGATCGACCATTTTCGGGAAGGCGGTTTTAAAGAATTTGTCATACAACTCAATAATGATACGCTGCTTGCCTTCGGCATTATCAATTCCGGAAGCTCGCTTTCTCACAGAATCATAAAACTTTTGGAGCGTCTCCGATTCCTCCGGCAAGGTTTCTCCCTCAAGCGCATCCATCATCTGCTGCATAGCCGTGGAAACCGCATTGTTTTTCACAAAGGAATAGCCCTCAAACAGCGCTTCAAAAATCGGTTTGGTGATGATGTGCTGCGCCAGCATTTCCACCGCCTGATCTTCGGTGATAGAAGGGTTTATATTCTTTTGAAGTCCGGCTAGAAAGTTTTCAAAGGCCTTGCGCTGCTGGGTTCGTTCAGTAATCAAAAACCTGATCCGCGCGATTTGTCGGTCTGCAATTACGGCCACATCTTTAGCCCACTGCTCCCAATAGCGCCTATCCCCAACCTTATGCACCATGCGGGCAAAGACAACATTCTGTAGCTGCTCGAACTGCAGCACCATCTGTTTATGAATATCTTTTTCTGTGGTATAGTTTTGTTCATCAGAAGCAACATGACTCTTATCGCTTGGCTCCCCGTATTCATCAAACTGTATTTCAGGACTGCCTACCAGTATTTGCTTTGGTCGGCGTTTATTAAGCTCAATTTTATTAACAATAGCATTAAAACGATCATCATGAGCGCGAAGAGCATTTAGAACGGTCCATACAACTTTATACCGCTCATTATCATCAAGAGCTTTATCGGCTTCCACATCGGTGGGAACCACCACCGGAATAATAATATAGCCATACTTTTTACCATCAGCTTTCCGCATTACCCGGCCAACAGACTGAACCACATCGACCTGCGAGTTCCGGGCAGAGAGAAACATCACGGCATCCAGAGAGGGAACATCAACGCCTTCGCTTAATACACGTACATTCGTAATAATCCGGCACTCGTTCTCTTCAGAAGGTGCCTTCAGCCAGCTTAGCAATTCGTCCCGCTGCGGTGCGCCCATTGTGCCATCGGCATGCTTGGAAGAAATCGTTACCATTTGATTTTTCTTCTCGGCCGGCAGCGATTCCAGATACGTTTCGGCAGCTGTGTTATAAATAGAAGTGATTTTTTTTGATGTTTTGATATTCTGGCAGAATGCAACGGCACGGCGCATCGGGTTCGGGTCTGAGGCTTTTGTATCGCCATCATCACCTAAAAACTGTTTTGAGAGCGCATTAATGCAGCCAATAAGTTTAGAAGCATCATCGGTATCAATTTCTGATTCTTTGTCAGAGATCATGCGCTGTACAGCTGGTGGAACGTCCTTATCATTTAGAGTAAGAATGAGGACCTTGTAATCTGTAAGCAGATCCATTTCTACCGCTTCGCCAAAGCCAATTCGATAGATTTCCTGGCCATAAAGTGCCTCATCGTCCATAGAACTAAGAACCGCATCTGCTTCGGCAGCCCGGCTTTTGGAATCGTCGCTAAACAGACGGGGCGTAGCCGTCATGTAAATGCGCTTACGGGCCACAATAAATTCATTATCGTGCACCCTCGTAAAAGCAGACTCATCATTACCGGCAAGCGTTACCCCTGTAGTGCGATGGGCTTCGTCACATATTATAAGGTCAAAGGGCTTAAAACCATCCTTCATCAAAACCTTTTGGGCACGTGAAATTACTTCAATAGACTGATAGGTAGAAAATACGACCGTCATTCCGGGCTTTTTATTATCCCGGATTTTCTGAAACTGATGCAGAATATAATTAGGGTCTGTTGAGGCCGGCATGGCAAGATCTACAACGCTCGTACTGTCGCTATCTTCTTCTTTTTTTCTGCTTTTAGAAATCTGAGGATCAGAACAAATACAGATTGCATTAATGGGATTTAGCGCATCGGCGCTCCACTCTCTTAGTGTTTGACCCAATAAGGCGATGCTTGGCACAAGAAATAAAACGGTTCCTTTACCATCTGTTTCATTTTCAGCAATACGAAGCGAGGTAAACGTTTTCCCGGTTCCGCAGGCCATAATAAGCTTACCACGGTCTTCGGTCTTAAAATGCTCGTGCGTCTTTTCAAGCGCCTCTGTTTGATGTGGCCTTAAAGACTTTTGCGAAACTCTTGATCTTTCGCCATGTATCCCTTTTTCAAGATTATCCCAATCTACGGGAGCCTCAATCAGGTTTATGAGATTTATCCGGGTAAAAGGAATACTCTGATTTCGCACGCTCTCCAAAGCATTCTTGCTCCAATTATTGGTTGTAGAAATCCAAAGCAGATGTGAAAAACGGGTTGTCTTAAGCTGCTCATTTCGAAATGAGCGATTCGCCGTTGATACAAAACTATCTACAGCCGATTTATCTATATAAGCATTTTCGGCGAAGCATTTGCATTGTATAGCCCAAAAGTCACCATCAAGGGTTTCCGCTACAAGATCGATACCGGTGTCGGAACCACCCATATCCCTCCTGCCAAAAAACTCACTCCACAGCCATACATTCTTAAAAACGTTTTCATATTCACGCGTTGTTTTAAGATACGCCTGCATCAACCGCTCGAAACGGTCTCCCTTATCGCGCTCTGAAAATGAATATTTCCGGTACTTCTCAAGGATACGGTGGAAAGAGGTCGACATTCAATAATTTTCTACAATGGATGTTCTGTGTTAAGTGTGAATATAGAAAATATGCAGGGTATGTAAAGCGAGAATTTACATTTAGCTTTTTTATTTATCTTTAATTACTGAATAGCCCTGCATTGCTAAAACACCGGTTTTGTTTCTTTATGCTTTAAAAGGTTGCTTAAAACCATATTTCATGCACCCAATATTCACCAAAGGCTCTATTATCAGGGCAGTCATGAAAAATTACGGACTTCGATTTATTACGCTTTGCTAATTAGTTTGCTATCCCCCATCACCCACTTTTTCACTAAACTCCGGCTTAGCTTCCGAACAAAATGATTTTTTTCAAAGCCTTTTATAAAACTGCTTCTCTACCCTTTTTATATGGTTGAGAAACTCTTCATTCTTAATTTGTCTGTAGATAGAAATGTCAAATTTGTAGGGTAGGTTTAATTCATCCAACTCTTGTTCAACAGTATTTAGTTGTGTTAAATTAATTTCTTTACCAATAAGCGTGAGGTCTATGTCGGAATAGGGCTTAAATGTACCTTTTGCCCTTGATCCGAAAATAACTACCTCTTCAATACTATTATGCCGTTCAAATACATTTTGTATTTTATTTATGTCTTCAAAAGACAGGCCCGTTTCAGTCATATCATTTCCTGAAATTTAATAATTTTTAAAGAAGATTTTCTCCATGGCTTCTTCTTTTTTCTTCCATATTTTTTTTTGAATTCGAGGAATGCAGAATAGTAATCGTCTATTATTTTGGAATAGATTTCGGTAGCTGTTTCCTCATTATAGGTGTGTGAAGTTTTATTTCTGCTACTAATCATATCCATCCAAAGTTTCCCGTCGGATATTAATTGTAATTGATATGCTTCTCGTGTAGCATCTCTACTCCCACCTACCAAAGTATTACCTTGATAGGCTGCATAATCTTTCATCACATTCCATGCCAGCTCATGCGTGTATTCAAAACGGTGGATGAGGCCTTCTTTAACTATTTCATCAAGCACGAAACCAATTTTCGAATCATCAATGGGAGGATCGGAATCCTTAAAGTTCTCTCTAATGTAATCTATAGCCTCAGTAAGCTTGTTTAGGGCTTTGTTGAAGTTGGAAAATCGCTGTATCCATCTGATATCCTGATCCATACTTTTTTCCCATTTATTCTATTGTTAGCAAAGAATTGGATTTTCATTCTGTAAATAGAATTCGAGTGGAGGAAAATTTAAATAAAAAAAGGGATCACCGTTTAATTATAAACGCCAATCCCTTCGTACCGCTGGCCGGACTCGAACCGGCACGGAGTTTTAAGCTCCATTGGATTT
>JAIULZ010000121.1 GCA_022565805.1 Balneolales bacterium | reverse complement strand
TATTTTTGCTCCAAGGAAGAAGACGGGCAAAAGAGTGGTTTTGCAAAGCCTTCTACTAACTGAATGGGGTGTTTTTCGAGACTTACCATCACATACTATTTACTTACATTAACTCTGTTTATTAATGGAACAGCTGATTAACAACTTTGCTTCTCCGGTAGTACTAGCTTTCATTCTTGGCATAATCGCAAAAGCTTTAAAAAGCGACCTTGATTTTCCAAAGCCGTTGTATCAGTCGATATCTATTTACCTGCTTCTGGCAATTGGTTTGAAAGGAGGGGTAGAATTAAGTAAAACGCCCATGGTTGAGTTTGCATGGCCTGCTCTGGCAACCGTTTTTTTTGGTATAGTAACTCCCATTTCCGCTTTTCTGATTCTTCGCTATTTGGGTAAGTTCGATATGGACAACTCCGCCGGTATAGCAGCTCACTATGGATCGGTATCAGTTGTAACTTTTATTGCAGCTGTAAGCTATGTAGAAAGCGCCGGGCTATCTTCTGAGGGTTTTATGCCTACCTTAGTGGCCATTCTTGAAATCCCGGGCATTATTGTAGCGCTTATGATTCCGCTTTTATTTTCGAAAAACAAAGGTTCTATCGGGAAGGCTCTCCATGAAGTATTAACGGGTAGCAGTATTGTACTACTAAGTGGTGGGCTTGCCATAGGGTTTATAGCCGGGCCCGAACGTTTTAACTCCATAGAGCCATTTTTTGTAGGCGGTTTTCAGGGAGCCTTGTTTCTTTTTTTACTTGAACTTGGCATGATTACGGCAAGCAGACTTCGTGACCTCAAAAAAACCGGAGTATTTCTGGTCGCTTTTGGAATCCTTCTGCCATTGCTTCATGGGTCGTTGGCGATTATTGTGGGGCTTTGGGCAGGTTTAAGTGTTGGTGGCGCAACCGTTTTTGCAGCCATGGTTTCGAGCGGTTCTTACATCGCTGCTCCTGCAGCTGTTCGTATTGCGCTACCCTCTGCAAATCCTACACTTTATCTAACGGCATCTCTTGGAATCACATTCCCGTTTAACATTGCTTTGGGTATACCCATTTATTTACTAATTGCCGAAAACATTCATTTTATACTACCATGAGCTACGTAAAACTAAAACTTGTTACCATAATAGCTGAACGCGTTTTGCGCAATCAGCTTATCGAAGAGCTAAAGGAAACCGGCGCTAAAGGCTTTACTATTTCCGATGCTAGTGGCGAAGGATCAAGAGGAATTCGCGCAAGTGAATTCGAAGGTCGAAATATTCGTATCGAAGTTATCTCAAGCATAGATCTTGCCAACAAAATTGTAGATCTGATACAAGAAAAATACTTTCTGCACTATGCTGTTGTGGTATATTTATCGGATATAGAAGTAGTGCGGGGCGACAAATACATATAGATGCACTTCTAATTTAATAAGGCTTTAAAAAACCAATCCCATGCCCGCCTTCTGCCTTGTTGGCGCTACCTTTGGGGCACCGGCTTTAATTATGAACAAAGTACAGAGTCCTAAAAGCCTTCTTAAAAGCACTACTGCATTCATATTTATAAAAGGCAGTAGTGCTTTGCTATATTATTACGACTGATAGAAGGTTTGTTTACAAAGTCTAATACCTGCCCTCAGTTCCTTATAATCATAAGCGAACCCATCGTAAGGTTTCTGCTAGGTTTCCGGCGAGTCTACTACGTAAATGCTCGGTATATTTCTTG
The DNA here is from genome assembly GCA_022565805.1 of Balneolales bacterium. Taxonomy (GTDB): domain Bacteria; phylum Bacteroidota; class Rhodothermia; order Balneolales; family Cyclonatronaceae; genus Cyclonatronum. Next base: position 9,282 of record JAIULZ010000121.1, on the reverse strand, counting down.
TGGAATTATGAACTTCCTTGAGATCTTTAAGCAGGCCATTTGCTACATCATAAATCAGGCCGCAAATAGAGAGCTCCTGCCCACGGTCCCATGCATTTTGTACAATAGTTGTGTGGCAAACATTGTGAACCTGTTGCTTTACATTAAGCTCACACAAGCGATTTATGCGCTCCCCTTCATCTTCAAAACTGCTTAGCTCTTTTTTATTCATGAAATAAACATCACGAATTGGGTTTAGCCAGTTATCTATAAGGCCAAGCTGTCGTGAGTGATACGCTGCAATAACCCCGCCACAATTATAATGGCCACAAACAATTATACACTTAACCTGCAAATAATCTACAGCATACTGCAAGACCGATAACAAATTAAAATCGGTACTTACCACCATATTAGCCACATTCCGGTGTACAAAAATATCTCCCGGCATCATACCCGTTATCACATTCGAAGATACCCGGCTATCGGAGCATCCTATCCATAAAACCTCTGGATGCTGCTGATTCTTCAAACCGTCAAAAAAATTGGGATTAGATTCATTCATCTTGCTTACCCAATCACGGTTTTTCTCAATTAATTTGTCTACTATTCTCATAATTTAATAAATAATGTGTTCACCAATTTTTTTGAAGGCCCTAAAACCTCCCCCCGTATATCAGCTGGGATCCGGGAACATATTTTCAGCAGACCCCAACTCTAATTTAACTGCCTGTCTTAGTTATTCGCTATAAACTACGACTTCTCTTTAAATTAAAATGATTCCGATCGTGACCGTGGATCTAAAAAATATACTAAGCTCTTAATCTGAGAAAGATGCATGATTTTTTTGAAGAACAAAGATCAGATCCGGTACTGCAATTACGCTAATTTCTAAAGGTCTTTCCTCCTTAAAACATAATAAGTAGAGCCGATACATCCAAAAAGCCAAAAAAGTGACATCACAACCGATTGAGTATCGGGTTCGGCTACAGAACTTCTGTCGAATAATGCGAGTATTGGATTAGGAACCAAACCGTTAAGATTGTAAACCGGCAGGTAATGGGCAAAACCGGTAGGATCTATCCAACGAACAGCACTTTCTGCAACAAGCCCCCACAACAATATTATAAGGAAACTCATAATCGTATTGCGTAGCAACATATTGAGGGCAACTGCCAGGGCTATAAACACGAAATAGTGAAGCAGAAAACCAGCAAAAAACAGCCGAAGCTCAATAAAGTCTGCCGCATTAAATGCATGCGACTGTCGCAGAACTATGCCGGAACCGGCCAGTACAACCAGTAATAAGGCCCATAAACTTAGCCCAAGCGAAAATAACCAAAGAGCCAGTGCCAAATCATTTCGGGAAGAACCTGCAAACAAGTATTGCCGCCAGATTCCTTCTCTCAGATCGCGATTTATAAAACTAAGGGCAAATAATATCATCACATATACTCCGTAGCTTGCTACGAACAAAATATATTGCCATACACTTGCAGAATCGGGCGTAAGAAAAGCCAGAAGATTAATTTGCTGCCCTGCGAACGTAAGATCTATGGTTAAGAAAAATCTATACAGCATGGGTATAATCAGCAGAAAGAATACGCTTACAATCCAGAACAAAGGATAGCGAACTATTTTTCTAATCATTACGTGGAGCAATTCAATGGCCATGTTGTTGTTGCTCCCCTGTAATCTTCATGAATGATTGTTCGATTCCGCTTTTTACTTTAGTGAGCCCGCTAAGCATAATGTTATTTTCTGCAAGAAACTTATTGAGCAATTCGGGACCGCCTTCACTTGGCTCAAAATCTACCACAGCACCGTTCGGCATTTTTTCCAAGAGTACACAATTAGGATTAAGGCCAAGGCATTCCAAAAGCTTTCCGGTTTCTGTATAGGGCACTTCCAGCAACAAGCGGTAAACAGGGTTATCTTCGGTACTTTCGGGAACAAGCGATTCAAATCCTGCCAATACTCCTTTTTTAAAGAAAGCCGCATGCGTGCATACTTTCTCGACCTCGTCCAGAATATGACTTGCAAGAATAACGGTTTTACCCGTTGCAGCCAATTGTCGAATGAGCTGGCGGATATCGATAATACCCTGTGGGTCTAGTCCGTTTGTTGGCTCATCCAAAATGAGAATATCTGGTCTGGACAACAGAGCCATAGCTATTGCGGCGCGTTGTTTCATACCAAGAGACAAAGCCGAAAACTTTTTTGTGGCAACATCTTCGAGCCCGGTTTCGGTAAGTACTTCCTTAATACGCATAGCTCTGTGTCTAGCCGGTATTTTATGAAGTATTGCCATATCATACAGCTGTGTTTGAAGCCTGTTGCCGGGCAGAAAACAAGGCTTTTCCAGCAGAGCCCCAATAGATGCAGGTGCGCTGTTTACGTCGCCATCTACCCAGCGATACCAACCGCTGTAAGGTCGTAATACACCAAGTATTACGGATAAAAACGTTGTTTTACCGCTGCCATTCGGGCCAAGTATTCCAAGAACCTGGCCTTTTTTCAGCTGCAAACTAATACCGTCCAGAGCTTTCGTCTTACCGTAATATTTTGTAATCGAAGATGTTTCTAATATGGTTGCTGACATGGTATAAATGTACGAAAAAACGCAGTATAAAGCCCGATCACCAAAATTATTGAAAAAACTGATCCGACTTGAAATTTACGAAAGACGGCAGACCTTTTGTTAGTTTAAGTCTCTAATTTTGAGTTGAGCGAAGGTGCCAACGAGGGGCCAAAATGGGAAACCGGGGATTGACTCAAAAATGGATTTATGAAATAAACCCCGGGCTTCAATGCCATAAGAGCGATTAAACTCTCGGGGCATGCTCAATGGTTTCATCAAAACATAAATCACACACTTCCAAGGTTCAAATTAAATCAAACTGCCGACTGTCAAATCGATTGAACCCCAAAATTAGAATCCTCCAGACTCCAGACATTTCATTTTTTTATAAGCCTGCAACTCGAACAACAGCAAGTATATTAGGTTAAATCCTTTCAAGTTCCTTTTATGAACGAACCATTCGCATTTTACTTTTAGGTCTATAAGGATATCTTAACAAAGTTATAATGTTGAAAACGATGCCTGGAAATACACTTAAACTTATATCCAGCAATTCTACTTGTATTTAATTTTTAAGGCATCATAGATCAACCGCTGTGTTTTTGCAATTTCGCTAATTTATTTAACTCTCTATTTATGTGTGGAAGATATACGCTTTATTCCTCAGTACCGGAATTAGAATCTGAGTTTGATGCCCAATTCAAAGATGAAATCCGCCCTGATGCCATGTACAATATCCCACCCGGAACCTACAACCCGGTTGTTTTACTAGGAAAAGCCCGCGAGCCCGGCATCAGCCTCATGAAATGGGGACTCGTTCCACCTTTTGCAGAATCAGAAAAGATGGGCTTCAAATTAATGAATGCACGATCTGAAACTATCGACGAGAAGCCCTCTTTTAAGAAAGCATTTCAGCGAAAAAGATGCCTTATTCCGGCAAACGGTTTCTTTGAATGGAAACGGATGGAGGGCTCAGATATAAAAATCCCTTTTTATATTAGTCTTCTGGAGCGATCTCTTTTTGCTTTTGCAGGAATTTTTGAGCGCTGGCAAAGTCCGCAGGGGGAGGTTGTGTTTACCTATAGTATTATTACAACAACGGCGAACTCACTTTTACAACCCTTGCATGAAAGAATGCCTGTAATAATTGATAAACCGGCCTACTCCTACTGGCTTAATCCAATGAATGACGACTACAAAGGGCTGAAATCTTTAATGAAACCGTACCCAACCGAAGCTATGAGCGTATTTCGGGTGAAAGATGATGTAAACAAAGCTGGTAATAATCAACCGGGCATTATCGCCCCGGTTATGTAATTATGATGAGATCAGGCTTGCAAACACATTTTGAAATTAATGATAACAGGAAAAGATTTAATCGAATTAGGGTACAAACCGGGAAAGTGGTTTAAAGAAGCAATTGAATACTCAAACGATAATCAACTGAGCGGAGATGATTTAAAAAGCTATTTGGAAACTGTTTCTCCAAAAGTTATTGAACCATACTCCGAAGCTATTGCCTTTTATCAAAATATAAGGGCAGAAACAGGCGAAGAGATTTCAAATGTCGAAAGTGTTATTTCGGCCATGAACAATCTCATGAAAACTCCAACCCTTGATGGTGGTGCGGTTATGCCCGATGCCTGCCCGACCGGACCCGGACAAATTCCCGTTGGCGGAATTGCTGTTGCAAAAAATGCCATTCACCCATCGATGCACAGTGCAGATATTTGCTGTTCGGTTATGATGACCAGTTTTGGGCATATTGATCCAAAAACAGTGCTGGATTACGCTCATTCAATAACTCATTTCGGAGGCGGCGGACGATCTGAATTTTCGGATTTACCTCAAGACCTTGAAGCGAAAATGACAAAAAACTCATTTTTAAGCGATGAGAGGAGTTTAATTTTCGCCCGAAGTCACCTCGCCACACAGGGTGATGGAAACCACTTTTTATTCGTTGGGCTTTCCCAAAAAACCGGAGAAACCGTAATGGTTACTCACCACGGAAGCCGGGGACTTGGGGCAAACTTGTATAAACAAGGAATGAAAGTTGCCGAAACTTTCAGAAGGGAAATGTCCCCCAAAACCTTAGCGGGAAACGCCTGGATTCCTTTCGACACAGACGAAGGAGAAGCTTATTGGGATGCTCTTCAAATAGTACGCGAGTGGACAAAATTGAACCATACAACAATTCACAACGCAACTGCTAAGAAACTCAGCATTGATCCCGTAGACAGATTTTGGAATGAGCACAATTTTGTATTTAAAGAAGGTGATTTATTTTATCACGCGAAAGGAGCAACCCCGCTTGATGATAAATTCGTACCCGACAGCAAAGATGGCTTACGGTTGATTCCTTTAAATATGAGTGAGCCCGTCTTAATAGTTAGAGGCAAAACAACTGATAACAACATGGGATTTGCCCCACACGGAGCCGGAAGAAACATTAGCAGAACGCAACATAAAAGAAATAAAGCGAACAAATCTATCGAAGAAGTTTTTGCAGAAGAAACGAAAGGATTAGACATTCGCTTTTTCTCAAACCGTATTGATATATCTGAGCTACCCTCTGCCTACAAAAATGCACAAACCGTAATCAGCCAAATGCAAGAATTTGGGCTCGGCGAAGTAGTAGACAAAATAACTCCCTACGGATGTATAATGGCAGGCGATTGGGAATTTGACGCCCCGTGGAGAGTTAGGGCGCGAAACAAACACAAAAAAAGGGAAAGGAAAAAGAAATAATATTTCACCAAACTAACAGTTTAAAGTGAGCTAATCAGTTTTCTTTCGAAGCGCTGAAAGAAATTTCTACCTCGGTATCATCCTTTCCAATTTGCTCGAGCATTTGTTTTCTAAGCTTTTGTATGGTGAGCCCGCTCGTAAGCGATCCGTTTATGGCTACTGATATACGGCCTGTTTCTTCCGAAACTATGAGCACAAAAACGTTATTGGTTTCCGAAATACCCACTGCCGCTCTGTGTCTCGTGCCAAAAACAGAGCTAATATTCGGGTTCTGACTAATGGGCAAATAGCAACTTGCTGCCACAATTCTGTCGTCCCGAATTACAACTGCGCCGTCGTGGAGCGGCGTCTCTTTGTTAAAAATAGTTTCGAGCAGCTTTGCCGAAACTACCGCATCAATTTTCTGCCCCACATCTATTAAGTCCTGAAGCGCAGAAGATTTCGCAAATACGATTAAGGCTCCGGTTTTAACACGGCTCATGGCCTTTACCGCCGTAATAACTTCCTCAATAACCTGATCAGATTCATTTGTTTTAAAGAAACGATCTAAGGTGGTGTTTTGGCCAATTCTGTACAGCAGCTTTCTTATTTCGGGCTGAAAAAGAATTACAAGAGCCAGAATACCGACATCCGTAATTCTCATTAATATAAAATTAATGGTAGTAAGCCCAAGTACGCTAACTACGGCATTAACCGTAAAGATGATGATGAGCCCAAGAAACACAGAAATCGCAAACGTACCCCGTATCCAGGTATACAAATAGTAAAGAGCGCCGGCTATAAGCAGGGTTTCTAACAGCTCTTTTATGCCAAATTCTAAAAAACCGAATAAAGTCAACGGATTGAGGTCGAGTTCAGGGAGTCTTGATAATTAATATTGCCGCCTGCATAAACCGACTCCGGAATTTTCATTCCGGTTTTGTGCCAGCTTTCATAGCTTCGAATATACGAATTGAATCGGAAGCTTCTGCTACATCATGTACACGCAAAATTGAAGCTCCAAGGGTAAGCGCATGGTAATGTACGGAAATTGTGCCAGCTAAGCGCCCTTCGGCAGGCCGGTTTCCAAGTATTTGACCAATCATCGATTTTCGGGATGCGCCAATCAATACCGGATAGCCCAATTCTTTTAGTTTTGGGATGCCGTTTAGAAGCGCAAGATTGTGTTCTAGCCGTTTCCCAAACCCGATACCGGGATCAAGAATTATATTTTCGGCCGGCACGCCATTTCTCTGCGCAAACTGGGCTTTATTCTGCAAAAAGCGATTTACTTCTGTAACCACATCTGTATAATGAGGATCGTTTTGCATAGTCTTCGGCTTGCCCTTGCTGTGCATTAGCACAAGAGTTGCGCCATAAGATGCCGCCAAAGACGCTTTTTCCGGATCGGCCTGCAGCCCGCTCACATCGTTTACTATCGTTGCTCCAAGATCGAGGGCGGCTTTTGCTACTTCTGTTTTCGTGGTATCGATAGAAAAAGACAGCTCAGGGAATTTCTTAACACCGGCCTCAATAGCTGGAGAAATTCGTCGTATCTCCTCCCCGGCCGTTACTGGGTCGCTGCCGGGCCGGGTAGATTCACCGCCCACATCTATAATTAAAGCTCCATCATAAGCCATTTTTTCGATTTGGGCGAGCGCACTCTTTTGAGCGTTAAACTTTCCCCCATCCCAAAAAGAATCAGGGGTTACGTTTAGAATCCCCATTACTATGGGTTTAATATCAGTTTTTTGCATGAATAAGGACTGATTAACAGAATGATTAATCTCAGAATATTAGGTATTAAAAGGCTTTGCAAAACCAGTTATTCGCGAGTCTTCTTTAGTGTTGCGAAAAAAAAAGCCGCATAAAGCGGCTTAGTGTTGTACATAAAAAGACTTTCGAATGCCTATCTATAACAGACAATTTATTTTAAAAACTGGTTCTTTTTTTGAATGTTGCTGCCCTCTTATCTTATGGCCACTCTTCTACAATATCATCGGTAGATTTCTCTTTCTCAGACCAATCGTCAGCGTCTGGGAGCGGATCTATAGTTTCATTTATTACTTTCTCGTCCCATTTTTCGGCAAGACGCTCATTCCATTCGATATAATGCTCCCACTTCTCAGGAACTTCATCATCCGGATAAATTGCGTCTACCGGGCATTCCGAAACACATGCATCACAATCTATGCAGTCATCTGGGCTGATCACAAGAAAATTCGGCCCCTCACGAAAAGCATCAACAGGGCAAACAGATGCGCAATTTGTATACTTACAATTAATACAGGGTTCTGTTACGACGTAGGCCATTTCCTAATAATTTTAGTTTTTATTTTCATTCTCATTAATATGTGCAATTTACGCACCGCAAAACAACTCTTCCTGCCACGCAATATTATACCTACCATAAATAAGCTGTTCTGCCGTCCCCGCAGGCTTGCACTTAGCCCCTTATTTAACGTAAAAAAAATACGATTTCAAATTAAAATCATCTTTTCTTAGAACCAATTCAAATTGAATTCCATTCAGCAAAATTCTTGTTCGGCACAACTACCGCCAACCCTTCAAGCTTACCGGCTGGTGTTCAGAATTGGTTTCAGCACATTTAAATCTCCGTCGTTCTCAGCAGGTGCCAGGTTCAATAGGTAGGCCATAAGCTCATAAATGTGTATAACTTCGAAGGCTTCTATTATTTCACCGCGGTTAAAATCCGGGCCTACTGCAAGAAAATAGGCATGCATATCATCATATTTATTATCGTAACCGTGGGTTCCACCAAGAATTCCTCTTCTATTATAGAACGATTCGCTGGTGATGGTCCAACCTAAATCTGCAACCATTACAATATCCGGAACTCTCACATGATTGCCAAATCGCCACCGCTCCGGCAAATCTTCTTTTAGAAAAACCCTGTAGTTTTCTTCGGCGGCTTTAAGCTGCTCATAAACCTCCATTTTTCGCCCTTCGAGCGGCTGCAGCATCACTACAGGCGACCAGTTTATAACCGTTACATCATCCAGATCTATGATATGATCCAGAAACGTAAGGCGATCATCTGAAAGGTCTATCATGCCGTGGTCGCTAGTTATAAGCATGTTTACATTGCCCCATAAGCCTTCATCCTCCAACGACTGTACCAGCCGGCCAAGCACGCCATCTACGTAAGTTAGCGCCTCGAGCGTTTCGTCAGCATATGGTCCGTGGGCATGTCCTCTGCTGTCTACCCGGCTAAAATACAGGGTGATAAAATCGGGGTGGGAATCGTCTTCCAGAGTGAGCCAGCTGATTACCGAATCGGCTCTTGCTTCGTAAGAAAGACTGCCATCGTAAGTGAAGTGCCGGGTTGGCCTAACGCCCTTAATTTCAGCCTCAGAACCCGGCCAGAACATCGTTGCGGTGCGCACATCCTGTTTCTCGGCCGTTACCCAAATGGGTTCGCCTCCGTACCAACGGCCATCACTTACTGCCGAGCGATCGCTAAGTCGAAAAAAACGCCCAATCTCCGGATCGAACATGGTATTCGAAATTACCCCTGTATTTTCTGTGTAAAGCCCGGTAACCAAAGAATAATGATTCGGGAAAGTGGAGGTAGGGAAAACCGGAATCATCGATTCTGCATAAACCCCTCTGGCAATAAGACTATCGAGCACCGGCGTGTCGGTCATATCCATGTAGGAAGGCTTTAAACCGTCTATTGAAATAAGAATGAGCGGCGTTCTTTGGGGTTGCTCTTCTTTGCAACCTATGATAAAGCAAAATAGAATTCCAAGTAACAGTGGTGTTCGTATCATGAATTTTTATTTATTAGACATTATGAAACCGCAAATAAAAATAAAATTACAGATCTAGCCTGATGCCCCACATGCATGTAAGGTACTGGCATCATAGCTCCTGTAAAGCATATTATTGTTCATAGCGGGCATATTCTGCGATTATTTACTAGAAGGCTTTGAAAAACCTTCTATTTTGTTCGTATTCGACGCCGGAGCAAA
>JAIULZ010000120.1 GCA_022565805.1 Balneolales bacterium | reverse complement strand
CCAACCGTGCCCGATTCGCTGTTCGCAAATGCAATTACCGTAACATTCGGGTAGCGATCGGGGCGTATAGGCAGAATATCCCGCTCGTTTTTTAGCAGGGTGATGGATTCCCTGGCTATTTGGTCGGCAATCATCTGGCTGCTGCGGGTATTTACCAGTCTGGGAATCCGGTTTATATTAACCTGAGACTGTCTGAAAAGCCCCGCATCCAGCTTCCATTTTAGCAGTTTTAAAACCGAGGCCTCGATGCGCTCCACGCTTATTTCACCGCGGGCTACGGCTTCCTCAATTTGGTAGATGGCCGTCATTTCATCGGGCGATAGTAAAAGGAGATCGGCGCCGGCGTTTAAGGCCATTACAGCGGCTTCGCCCGGCGCATAATGGGCGGCAATTCCCTGCATTTCGAGCCCGTCGGTTACAATTACGCCATCGAAGCCGAGACTATCGCGTAAGATAGCATTTAGAATTCGTCCGTCTAAAGTTGCGGGTTTCCGGTCGCCGGAAGTAAGGGCTGGGAACGCAATATGAGCGCTCATAATGCTGGTAACGCCCGCATCAATAACGCGTTTAAAGGGAATCAGTTCGGTGGCGAGTAAGTCTTCATAGCTGGATGTAATAATTGGTAGCGCTGTATGAGAATCGGTATTAGTGTCGCCATGGCCGGGAAAGTGCTTGGCCGTAGCAATAAGTCCCTGAGATTGTATACCCTTTATAAATGCTTCTGCAAACACGCTAACCGTTTCCGCATCTTCCGAAAAAGAGCGCACATTAATAACGGGGTTGTCGGGATTGTTATTGATATCAACAACCGGCGCATAAACCTGATGCACGCCAATTGCACGTGCTTCCATTGCCGTTATTCGTCCTTTTTCGAAGGCCCAGCGAGGGTTTCCCGTTGCCGCAACGCCCATTGCAGGCGTAATACGTGTTGTGTTACTTATGCGCATAGCGGCGCCAAACTCCATATCCTGGCTAATCCAAAGCGGTATTTTGGCCCGAGCCTGTAGTTTATTGTTTAAAACCGCCTGGTTGTAAATGTCTCCTCTGAAATAAATAATACCGCCTATACCGTATTCTTGTACCATTCGGCTTAGTCTGCGGAATTCATCATCGTCTTCGGCATAGTAATTTCCGCTGGCGCGAATGATAAATAGCTGGGCAATTTTCTCCCTAAGCGTCATTTCATTTAGTAAATCCCGTGCCTGCAACGATATCACAGAAGAAAGATCTGTTGCTGTCCCTAACTCTGTTTCCGTAACGCTGCCATCATACTGAGTTATGGAAAAACCTGCCTTAGAAACTAAGGGAGACGTTTTAGGTTCACTATCAGATATGATGAAATAGCCGCCAATTGATAAGGAAAGCATTATCCCAATGGTGAATAGTGCCTTAATTGAAATACCGTTCATGAGTAGTCCGTCCGGAATCTGATGTCTTAAATTAATAGATGAAATGAAGCCTGCATCAGGCTATTCAGGGAAAAATTGCTAAAATTGTTACATCATCCTTCAAAAATGCGATTTCAATATAAATAAAGCCACTATTTTCGTCGTATGATTAAATGTAATCATTTGATTATCGAATTGTGAAATAAATCAGACTCTGTTTATAGGTATGTACACTGTAGCTATTACATCAGCTTCCCGCTTGCTTTTCTTTGCTTTGCTGCTCTTTGGCAAAATGAACAAGATATTCTGTAACAGAGGCAGTGGCTCTCGATACAAAGACCGAAGCCGATAACTCCTGTACAGCGTGTTTTAGTGTCTGGTAAAACCAATCGTTTTGGGTAAGCCCGCCGTGTATAGCCACCGCATCCAATGGATGTAGCCGATGAAGTGCAGCTATCATTTCTTTGGCTTCTTTTATATGTGTTTTTATGATGGCTACTGCGCCGGGGTGGCCTTTTTCGGCTGCGAGCAAACAGTTGCGGGCCAGAGAAGCGGGCGCTTTGCCGGCAGTAGAGGTATAAAGCTGCTTGATTAGAAGACCTCTGTTCGAGCTTAGCCAATCTTTTGAAAGGCCCGATTGTGAAATAAGCGCTTTGGCAGAACCCTCACTTTTAAGAAGATCTTCATCCGTTACTTTTGTTAACAGGGTGATGAAATCGCGGCCTAACTGCCGGCCCGAGCAGGCTTCAAAAACTGCAGGACCATAGCCGCCAACAATACGAATGGGCTTTCCTGTTTGTAAGCCCGCAAATACAGAACCCGTACCGGCTATAAATAGCCCGAAATGGGCGGCAGAGGGCGGGCAATTGGCTAAAATAGTGGCTTTCAGATCGCTCATAATAAAAATCTCGAAATCGCATGCCGGGTATATTTGTCTTAGCCGGGTTTCCAAAACGGTCTCTAACTCCACGGCTGTATCGGGATCGTCACAGCCCGCAATACCGGCCGCAATACCGGCCTTGAAAGTATCCGGTAAGCTGCCTGCGCGAAGAAAGGCAGACTTAATTTGTGCGCAAAGCTGGTTTGCTGTTTCACTAATCCCCATTTCAGAGAGCTGCAGTTTTTCGGAGCTGGAGTAGTGTGTAATCTCTCCATTGCACCTACATGCCAAACGGCTGCCGCTGCCACCTCCGTCTACTCCAATAAATATTGTTTTCATAGGCCGGTGGGTAAAATTTTAGCGATTTCTTGTAAACAAGAGTTTATTTCGGTTCTGTACCGAGACATCCGGTGAGAAAAGCTCAGGAGCGGTTTCGGTTTGCACAATACGATTCACAACCCGGTTATGGAACGGCGAGTATTTATCGGATGTAAAGCCAGGTAGTTGTATGAGGCTGCGATCAATGCCGTTGCTCGTGTTCTGCACCATAATAAAACCAGTTGCCATACTTCCCAGCTGAGGCTCATTATTTCGGATGGTTAGGTTGGCAGCATTAAAAAAATCGGGATGACCGGCAACCAAGTAGCCACTTTCATACGAAAACTGCCGGCAGAAACGCCTTGTAAGCGGGCTGTCTATGCGTTGGTTTGCGCAGAGGTTATGATCGGCAAATGTTGTACTGGCCAGATTGCCCCAACGCCATCCAGAAGATTCGGCTCCACCTGCTTCAATCAAGAAAGCGGTGGCTTCCTGTACTCGTCTGCCAAAAAAAGCATCTGAAACAGGAGATGCTGTTTGCGCAATCGACGATCTCCGAATTGGGCTAATATGACTGTTAATAAGCTGCGCACCAATACGGTAGTCGAAGTAACCCGTTTGTTGCATCATTTCAAACAGTTCGGCCGACGCATAATTTCGGGATGCGTTTATGGTAATGTTTCTGAGCGTTAACTCCATAAGGCTTGCCGCAACCGAATGCCGGTCGAATCTTCCGTCCCAATTAGATAAGTAGGTAAAGCTGCTTCGAATAATGTCGAGGTCTTCGAATGTCTGTATAATTCCGGCCAGTTTGCCCGATAGCTCAATCAGGTCTGTATGCACTTCATCCGGGAAAAGCCTGTTTTCACGAATATTAAGGCTGGTTTTAACAGCCGAGGAAGCTGGCGGCTGCCTATCGGCTGTGGGGTTATCTGTATGCAGGTGGAAAAAAGCAGGACCCGGAACCGAATGTTGTCTTGCTGAGCCGGGGTTGTTCAGAAGTTCTCCAATATTTAGATACGGCCTTATTCTTGTGATAATATCATCGAATCCATCAAGTTCTACCAGTACAGGCTGCAGTGTATCGCTTGAGATGCCGTTAGCCGAAAGCCAGGGTAGCCCAAAACCGGTTTGGGTATGTTTCGTGAGAAAACTCGTTTCCCGATTCAGGTGATCTTTTGATAAAAGCGATGCGGCCGCAGTAAATCGCCCGGCACCCCTCGTATCGATTCGCCGGATAAGTAGTTTATGATCGTTTGCGTCAGTTGGGAAAGTGGGCATCCAAAAGGTGTTGCCGCTATTGCCGGCCCATAAAACCGGACTCCCGATAATCGAAAAGCCGGCAATTGTATCATCTACGCTAAGACCTCTTATGGAAACTCCGGACCAGAAGCCGGGTTGACTTTTTCCCGACATTACGGATATTCCGGCCGCGAGGTTTGGTTGAATGAAGTGGTGTACAGCCCGAACCTGTCCTGGTGCAGCAAGTAAATCCCGAAGTTGTTTATCGCCTTCCAATAACTGAAGGTAGGCTTCAACTTGATTTGAATCTATAGCAAATGCTTCCATTTCCTGGATTTGCTCACTCGAAAATAAATAGGGCAACAGACCGGGCGGCATGTCGGCGGCCATTAGGGCGTTCGTTAGAGGAATTTGCCACTCTGTTTGCAGTAGCCAGTATTGCAACCGGCTTACCTTGTAAACATCGCAGCCGCTCCAGTATTCGGGAATCATGCCACTTAGTAAGAACTGAGCCGGATGGCGTCGCTCGCTAGCCCTCAACAGCTGATTGATGCCGCTGGCATAGGCTTCGAATAGAGTCATTTCCCCTTCTGGTACGGCGTCGCAGCTAAAAATATGGTTTAGCTGTTCTTCACCGTAAGTATAAATCAAATTATTACCCGTTATAACGGCACTCAGTAAATCGGCTTTTTGGAAATCATCACCATAAAAAGAAGAAATTTTATTTTGAGACGCCAAACGCCAATGGTGCAATTTCCAAAGTTGATCGCGGGCATGCACGAAACCCATGGCAAAGGCTACATCGGTCATAGAGGTTGCTGATATTACCGGCAGGCCAGATTCGGTGCGGCTAATCGTAGTGGATTGCCGGGGGTAATAATCTTCTGTAATCCATTCTCCGCGCTCTAAAGAAACAGGCGGCTTCACAAAAAAGTAGATGAAATACCCCAGAATCAGAAGCAGCAAAACCAGAAAAAACGGTAAAAAAAAGCGGGAAAGCATGTTCATGAAAGCTTTCTAATCATTAGAGTATTATTAAACTAATTGATGTTATACTACCGGGTAAAACGGCATAGTTGAAACGACAACGGCCGAAAGATTGTAATAAAAGGCTAAAAGTTACGCAATGCAGACCTCGAATCCATGAAATACATTATTTTTGGACAATTTACAGCCGTATATCTACATAAAAAGCTGTTACAGGTCGTAACGTTCTTAATAATACAATTTTAATAAAATAGACAGACGTTGAGTAAACTAACAAAAGATAAGGCAAGTAAACTTCTGGAAGCTGCGAATGCTTTTGGAACACCGCTTTACATATACAACGAACAGAAAATTATTGATCAGTGTAAAGCGGTAAAAGATGTTTTTACAGATTTGCCTGTGCATTGGCTCTATGCCATTAAGGCCAACGATAATCCGTTCATAATGGAGACGATTCGCGCTATGGGCATCGGTTTCGATACGGTTAGCTACGAAGAGGTAATTCTCTGTAAGGAATTCACCAACACGCATTCCGAGATTTTCTACACAGAGAACAGCATGTCGGATTACGAAATGGATGCCGCCATTAAAGACGGAGTTGTGCTTAATATCGGTTCCTTGAAGCGTCTTGAACGTTTTTGCATGCATCCCGAATCTAAGCGATGCTGCTTGCGTGTAAATCCGGCCATTGGCGACGGTCATCATGCCCGGGTAAATACGGGCGACTCGGAAAGTAAATTCGGAGTTCGGATCGGGCTGTTGCGCGAAGCGGCCGAAATGGCTGTGAAACACGGCAAAATAATTGAAGGCATCCATGCGCATATTGGCAGCGGAATTAAAGAGCCTGAAAATCTACTGGCGGCCATGAAAGTTATGCTGGAGCTATCGGAAGAATTCCCCGATCTGGAATACATTAACTTTGGTGGCGGTATGCCGACCCCATACACCGCTTCGGATGCGCCTTTTAATATGAAGCGTTTTGCGGAGCTGGCGAGTCCGGTTTTGCGCGATGATCTTTCCCGCAGAAAGCCGGGATTCAGATATTATTTCGAGCCGGGGCGCTGGTTTGTTGCCGAATCGGGTTTTCTGCTATGTTCGGTGCAAACGGTAAAAGATCAAATCGAGACTACTTACCTCGGAACCGATACGGGCATGCATCACTTAATGAGGCCGATTATTTATGATGCGTATCATCAGGTAGTGAACCTCAGTAAATTTGGTCAGGTTGCCGATCACAGGTATACAATTTCGGGCAATATTTGCGAAAGTGGCGATATTCTTGCCTTCGATCGTATGATGCCCCGCGCCAATATGGGAGATGTTCTGGCGATTTGTGATGCCGGTGCTTACGGCATGACCATGGCTTCTCAATACAACAGAAGGGCATTGCCTGCCGAGCTTATGATTCGCCCCGATGGAAGCTTTAAACTTATTCGTCCGGCGAGGTCGCAAGAAGAAACAGTTAAGGACTTTCTGCAGGATTGCGGTTTTACTAAACAAAGTACCGTTTAGAGCTTTGCCTTAATAGCTGCAGGTCGCTATTGAAGTATTTGCGGTTTGATTTGTTTGAAAAAGCGCTTTTACCAGACTTTTGTGGTCGGTTTTTTTGTTACCTTTGCCTTTTAAATCGCACAAAATAAACGGATAGTATTTTCAGTGTGATTTCCTCAATTTGGTTCGAAAGCAAATCACAAAATATCATCACAAATTACAGTATTAATTAAAATAAGATATTATGGATATCAGGAAAGTTGTTGTTATAGGTGGCGGTACCATGGGAAACGGAATTACCCACGTAAACGCCGCTGCGGGTCTAAATGTTAGCCTTATCGACTTAAATGAGAGCGTTTTGGAGCGTGCCATTGCCACGATTACCAAGAATCTGGATCGTATGCTTTCAAAGCAAAAAATTACGGAAGAAGAAAAAAACGCGACGCTCGCTCGCATAAGCACCGGAACTGATCTTGAATCGGCCGTGAAAGATGCCGATTTGGTAATCGAGGCGGTAAATGAAAACTTCGGGCTTAAAAAGAAAATATTTACTCTGCTGGATGAAAAAGCTCCGAAGCACTGCATTCTGGCCTCGAACACTTCATCCATCTCCATCACTAAACTTGCCGGAGTTACGAGTCGCCCGGCAAGCGTAATTGGCATGCACTTCTTTAATCCCGTTCCGGTTATGAAACTGGTGGAAATTGTGAAAGGCCTTGAAACTTCACAAGAAGTGTACGCAGCAATTGAAAGCCTTACGCACAAGCTCGGTAAAGTTCCGGTGCCGGTAAACGATTCGCCCGGATTTGTTTCGAACCGCGTGCTCATGCCCATGATTAACGAAGCCATCTTTTGCGTGTACGAAGGCGTGGGCAAGCCCGAAGATGTAGATGAAGTAATGAAACTCGGCATGGCACACCCTATGGGACCACTCCGGCTAGCCGATTTTATCGGACTTGATGTTTGTCTCGATATCTTAAACGTACTGTATGATGGATTCCGTGACCCGAAATACCGTCCTTGTCCGCTATTGGTTCAAATGGTAGATGCCGGCAAACTCGGAGACAAAACCGGCGGTGGATTCTACCAAAAAGGATAATTTGCCAAACTACCTGTTAAGTCGTGGCAGGGCGGCAGGCAGAAGGAAACCCGATTGATGCATGAAAAAACCGGTCTTTATGGCCGGTTTTGTTTTAGATCTATGCTTTGTTTAAAATGAAGGAGAAATGTAAATGACTAAGTTTCTACTATTCAGCATCATACTTAATGGAAATAATTTTTGTTTTTAAAGATGAAGTTGGGCAGAAGAGTGGTTGGTTAATTCTCATCGTAGATTATGATCCCGTAAACATCATCACTCACAAAAAAAGAAAGTAATGATTCCCACTTACGAAGAAATAATGCTTCCCATGCTTAAATACATTTCGGATGGCAAGGAGCATTCTCTTAGTGAAGTACATGATTACCTTGTAAAACATTTTAAACTGAGTGATGATGAAATAAGAAAATTGTTACCCAGTGGCCAACAAGCTGTATTTCGGAATCGAATTGGCTGGGCACGTGCTTATCTAAAGAAAGCAGGTCTTTTAGCTTCTCCCAAAAGAGCACATTTCAATATCACAGATCGGGGAAAGGAGTTCTTAAAAGAGAATCCGAGCGAAATTACATCGAAAGACTTATTGCGATTCGATGAGTTTGTGAAATTTCAGACTTCGAAGAAATCCAAAAGTAGTAATAATGAGGTTTCTGCTGATGAGAATGAAAAAATATTGGAGAGCACTCCCGAAGAGGTTTTAGAATATGCCTATCAGAAAATTAAGAATGATTTAGCGAATGAATTAATTGAAATGATAAAAAGCTGCTCGCCTGCATTTTTTGAGAAGCTTATTATTGATTTGCTCATTGCCATGGGCTACGGAGGTTCGAGAAAGGATGCAGGTGAAGCAATGGGGAAATCGGGCGACGGAGGTATTGATGGAATAATTAAAGAGGATAAATTGGGGCTAGATATCATTTATCTTCAGGCAAAAAGGTGGGAAAACGTAGTTCCTGTTAAGGAAATTCGCGACTTTACCGGTGCTTTAGCCTCTAAAAAAGCTAAAAAAGGTATTTTTATTTCGACCTCATCCTTTCCTAAAAGCGTTTACGAATTTGTGAACCAAATAGAATACAAAATCATCTTGATTGATGGTCAACGTCTTGCAGAATTGATGATTGAAAACAATGTAGGCCTCACAATAATAAACAGCTATCAAATTAAAACGATCGATTCTGATTATTTTGAAGAAAACTGACACAAAAATGTTTAGTGCTTATTCTTGATTTGAAATAGGAAAAATACCAACGTTTTTTTAATCTTTTCTTTTAACTATTTTCGACCCCTTTCACGATTTTTAGTCCTCTAAACGCACATTATGGCATCAGTAGATTTACGCAGTGATACAGT
The DNA here is from genome assembly GCA_022565805.1 of Balneolales bacterium. Lineage (GTDB taxonomy): Bacteria > Bacteroidota > Rhodothermia > Balneolales > Cyclonatronaceae > Cyclonatronum. The sequence goes on along the minus strand of JAIULZ010000120.1, from coordinate 2,298 downwards.
AACAAAGCCAACTCCCGGTATGCTTAAAGCCATGACCGAAGCTCCGGTAGGTGATGATGTGTTTCGGGACGACCCAAGTGTAAATGCTTTTGAAGAAAAGGTGGCGGATATGTTTGGTAAAGAAGCCGGACTGTTTGTACCGAGCGGCGTGATGAGTAATCAAATTTGTTTGTACCAGCTTACTAAGCCCGGAGATGAGGTTATTCTGGATGAGCTTGCGCATATCTTTAATTACGAAGCGGGCTCAGCCGCGCTGATTTCCGGGGTGCAGCTGCGACCGCTTAAGGGAAATCGCGGTATGCTTGATGCTAATCAGGTTGAGGCGGCCATTCGAACCACTAACGACTGGGACCCGCATACGAGAGTTGTAGCTGTGGAAAATACAACAAACAAAGGTGGCGGAGCGGTGTATCCGCTAAAGGTGCTTCAGGAAATCGGAGATGTGGCCCGGCGAAACGGGTTGTTTTATCATTTGGATGGAGCCCGCATCTGGAATGCGCTTGCCGCAAACCGCTACAAAGCAAAAGAAGTGGGTACGCTTTTCGACACCATTTCGGTTTGTTTCAGCAAAGGACTCGGCGCTCCTGTCGGTTCGATGATGCTAGCCGAAAAATCTGTGATTCGGGATGCAAGACGCACGCGTAAAATGCTGGGCGGCGGTATGCGTCAGGTAGGGCTGCTGGCGGCTGCGGCCGACTATGCGCTGGAACATCATTTTTCGCTTCTCGAAGCCGATTTTTACCGGGCGAAGAAACTTGCTGAAGTGATTTCGGAAAGCGGTTCGTTTCGGGTTAAGTCCGAAAGTGTGGAAAGTAATATTCTGCTGTTCGATACCGAAAAACCAGCCAATAAAGTCCTCGCTGAGCTAAATTCTGCCGGAATCTGGATGTCGGCTTTTGGACCATATACGATTCGCGCGGTATTTCATCATCAGATAACGGATGCTGATTTTTCAAAAGTATGCGCCTGGTTCGAATCGTACGAGCCTGGCCCAAAGCCGTGAGGATTTTCCGGCTAAGGAACGCATCATAACTTAAAACAAACTTTTGATAGAACGGTAATTCAACTGGTTGCCAGATTTTTAGAAATCAATAATGAGGAAACGGGCAGAATAAAGTGGTACATTCGCTTCACAAAGATAAAATTGTTTGAACGATTCGACTCTGTCTGTAAACTGATAAAAAACAAACATAACGATTCCGGCCTGACTGTTGCCGGATTTGGAAAAACCAATTAGCAAACGAAAGGCGTATTTATGAGCAAATATTACGGAAAACTAGCCGGATACGGCAGACATGTACCTGAGGCAATAGTAACCAATCAGGATTTAGCTGAGCGAATTGATACCAGTAACCAATGGATTGTAGAGCGAACCGGAATTCGGGAAAGACGAATAATTTCGGATACTGAGCACTGCTCCGATTTGGCAACTGCAGCCTCCCAAAAAGCCATGGATAAAGCCGGAATTACGGCAGAAGAGGTAGATTTGATAATTGTTGCTACCTCGAGCCCCGACTATTTAACGCCTCCGGTTTCTTCTCAGGTACAGCACAATCTTGGAGCCAAAAAAGCCGGTGCTTTTGTTATGGTTGTGGGATGCACGGGTTTTGTATATGCGCTGGCAACGGCCTATCAGTTTATGCATTCCGGCGAATACAGAAACATAATTGTTACTGGTGTGGAAGTTACGAGTCGTAACGTAGATTGGAACGACCGGAACACTTGCGTACTTTTCGGTGATGGCGCCGCGGCGGTGGTAATACAGCGCACTACACAAGAAACCGGAATGCTTGCCCATCATTTAGGATCCGACGGAAGCGGCTATGAGCATATTATACAGGTTTCCGGAGGTACCCGCTTTCCAACTACACATGAGCGATTGGATGAGGGCCTTCATTTTTTGAAAATGAACGGCAGGGAAGTCTTTAAGTTTGCGACTTCGGTAATGGGAGAAACTTTACAAATTGTGCTGGATAAAGCAGGACTTAAAATCTCAGATATTGATTTATTTATTCCGCATCAGGCAAATGCAAGAATAATAGAGTTTGCCGCTAAACAGGCCGGATTACCACCCGAAAAAGTATTCATAAACGTAGATCGCTATGGAAATACATCCGCGGCTTCGGTTCCTATTGCGCTAAGCGAAGCTTTTGAGCAGGGCCGACTGAAGGAGGGGAGCCTTGTCGCAATGGTAGCTTTTGGATCGGGATTAACCTGGGGTTCCTGCCTAATTCGGCTATAGCAATTGTTAATTGTTAATCACTGTTGTCCGGGGAACCGGAAAAAAAGCATAAAAAA
>JAIULZ010000119.1 GCA_022565805.1 Balneolales bacterium | reverse complement strand
CGACGGTTCGGGGTCGAGGATTTTATTTTTGATCCAAGGAAGAAGGCGGGCAAAATCATATTCAACACAGCGCATAATGCAGCTTAGTATAAACCCGTGAATGTTAAAACACTTTATTCCAGATCATGCTGTTATGGCCCGTCGAATAGAAAAATGGTACTACTTCCCAGCCCTAATCTGGCTGCTTATAGCCGTAGCCGCCGGCACATGGATCAGGTTTGAATGGCATAATCCACAGCAAACGTTTTTTGAAATCCCAAACCTGATTCACGCCCATACGCACGCGGCGCTTCTGGGCTGGGTGTATCTGGTGATGGCAGGTTTTACCCTAAGGCATTTCATACAAGAGGAAACAGCCCAAAAACTACTGGTGCCCATGTCGGTGGCTCTGCAGATTTCGAACGTGGGAATGCTCGTCTCATTTGCTCTTGGGGGATACGCCTTCTGGTCGATTCTGTTCTCGAGCCTGCATCTTTTCCTAACCCTCTGGCTTGCCATCCTCTTTTTGTTTAGTGCGGATAAAAATAGAAAAGGACTCTCCCGGGATTTTGCGGCAGCCGCCTGGTTGTGGCAGGTGCTTTCCGGTTTCGGGCCGTTTGCCCTGGCTTTTACAGGCGGAATGAGCGGAACCATGGCGCAGTTCTGGCTGGGCAGCTACTTGTTTTTACTGCTAAACGGCTGGATTATATTTATGATGCTCAGCATTTGGTTTAATCAGCCGGATGTTGCGGCACGCAGCGGCAGGCTTGGGCAAATTGGGTTCAACATTATGTATATAAGTCTTCTGCCCGCTCTTCTTTCCATGCTTTATCCCCTTGGCATTAGCGAAAGTCTAATCCGCGCCGGATTCATCTTTAATCTCATCCACGGCATCGGCATTCTTTTGTTGCTTCCTGCGCTCTGGCCGCGCAAATCGGCTTCCCTTATGGTTCATTTTGTTTTAATTACGGCCTGTATTCTGCTTGGAATAAAGGCGATAATACAGCCTGTGAGCTATTTCCCGGATCTTATTCATATCACCCAAAACCATTTGCTTAAAGTAGGTTTCCTTCACATGGTGCTGCTCGCACTCCTAAGTCCGCTATTGCTCGTGCTCCTTTACACATCTCTGCAAAAAGCCGAAATGACCGTAAATGTAATTCTCGGTTCGATAATGCTAAGCGTTTTAACAACAACCGCCATTCTTTTCTGGATTCCACTCGGCTCAATGGCCGGGATATTTCTCTTTTGGCCCTGGCAGCTCATTTTGGGCATTTCAGGCCTTACTTTCACCATCGCAATTTTAGCAGCAAGCTACAGAGATGTAACCCTAAAACTAAACACTACGGCTAATTGAAGATTAACCAGAGAAGGAAAACCGAAGGCCGGATTGGATTTTATCTTTAAATAACTTTAAATAAAACGTGCCTACCTGCTACGATAATAGCTATGCCAAGTTTAAAGGCAAAGAAGCCTGAATTTAGGAAGTTCACAGAAGTGGAGTTGGTAAACTGCCCAAATTCCAATAGCTCTTTTGCTCCATTAATTTCAGCTAATTTCAAACGTTGCCGAATGCTTTATCCAGCTCGAAACTTGCGCCGGTTTTGCTTTTTACTTCTTCCAAATCCGATCCGGGCATCATTTCCGCAAGAATAAGGCGGCCATGCTCAAAGCGAAAAAAAGCTAATTCTGTGATGATGACATCTACTACGCTCCGGGCGGTTAGGAGCAGCGTGCATTTCGCAACTATTTTGGGACTGCCGTCTTTGTTTGTATGCGGCATGGTGATAATCAGCCGCTTTGCGCCCGATGCCAAATCCATTGCGCCGCATCACCAAAAACACCAATCCCGATTCCCGCGGAATCTTCGAACTGAATCATCTGCTGACCAAACCGCTCAATAATTCCCGAATTCCGGACACCATTTTTATCGAGATGCTTTTTCCAGAACGGAAGTGCATCCGGGTGGATCGAAAAACCGGAAACCTCAATTGGGCCGCTGTTTTTTTCCGGTAAGACCGGTCTGCTTAACCGGAAAGGTAGTTCAAACCGAACCCGGCTCGGCATCGGCATTTGCGTAGTAGAGGTGATAAATACTTACTGCGCCATCAAACAAAATAGTCTGCTTAATCATCCTCAACCCCATAACCTGGGTCGCGAAATCGATATCCTCCTGGGCGCCTCCAACACTTACGGTAAGATGATGCAAGCCCGTGATGTAATCAGTCGGTTTCATAGTCGAATCAAATTTGTTAGTAATGGATGATCCACTCTGAGATTTGATCGGTCTTCGGTCCTTGGTCTTCCATCACCTATCCACGGTCATATTTCTGATCTGGTATTTTTTACAAAATCAATCATTATTTTTCGGCATTGGTTATAGCCTGCATTATTCGCCAAAAAATTTGGCTAATGCTGGATAGGGCGATACAATTTTTATGAGCTTAGATCATGTTCAAACAATTTTACACAGCTGTATTTGTGCTATTGGGATGCTGGCTGACCGCTATCAGCCCGGCCATGGCCATAGCGATAACCGGAGCTGGCGAAACACCCTTAACGCCCTATGTCTACCAGCCGGATGAAAGTTTACGTACCCAAAACCTGATGCTAAATCAGCCCGTGCGTTTTTTCGAGGGTGATGTGTACAGAGCCTATGCACCCGATTTTGATGATTCGGGCTGGGAAGTAGCATCTTCATCATTTTATAATCCCCGAAGCCTGCCCGCCGATTGGACCGGAATTCGCTGGTACCGTTTTTACCTGAAACCAGATTCCGCTTTATTTACCCAAACCTTCGGACTCGAGTGGCGGCTTGTGGGCGCGGCAGAAGTTTGGCTCAATGGCGAACAGATTTACAAATCCGGTACCATATCAGCAGAGGAAAAAGAATTTGAATACGGAAATTTCCGGATGTGGGTACCCATGCAGTTTTCATCCGACTCTGTTCAGGTTCTCACGGTAAGACATGCCAACCCAAGATCCCGTAATTTTGAGAACTCAAATTACAATATAGGTTTCATCCTTTACCTTACCGATTTGGCGCGCTCGCATCATCAAATCGTGCGGGATTCCCGTTTTGTTAGCGGTTTGCAATGGTTTATTGTTTCGTTTTGCCTGGTTTTTGCCATCATCCATCTCATCTTTTTCCTTTTCAACAGAAGCCTCACTTTTAACCTGTGGTTTTCCCTTGCGTGCTTTTCGTACGTCTTCGGTTCTTGGGTTCAGAATCATTTTTTCTTTTACACCAACGTAGAACAAATGCTACAGCTGCAGCTACTTATGCAGGCCGCCATGGTTTTATCATTTATGTTCATTGCGCTTTTTCTGTTTTCTGTACTTAAGGTGGAAATGCCCGTGTATATAAAACTCTTTTTCGGCCTCACCCTCATTTTTATGGTTATCCACTCTCTGGGACTCGTTTCTAGTTTTTTTCTTCTTGGGATAGGAGTTCTTGTCGGCCTGCAGGTAGTGTATCTTTCGGGAGTGTCTATTTATAAAAAGATTGAAGGTTCCTGGCTGCTTGGGGGCGGTGTTATTATTTTTATTTTAAGCGTATTTCTGGTTTTGGGGCTGGAGCTCTCCGGTAGAAACATTACAGAAGTCGGGCTCTCCATATTTCATGCCCCTTATTTCGGCTTTGGGATTGCGCTGGTTTGCATGTCGGTTTTTCAATCGAGACATCTGGCAAAGCTAAACATGAATCTGCTTCGCAGGCTTACCGAAGTTCGGGATTTATCGGCCAAAAACATCGAACACGAGCGATCTTTGCGCGAAGCAGAGGTAAAACGCGCGCGTCTGGAAACCGAAAACGAGCGAAAATCTATGGAGCTCGAGAAAGCCAGGGCACTTCAGCTATCGCTATTACCCGCAGAGCTTCCGGTTTCCTGCAGTTACCAAATTCATGCCGAGATGTTTACCGCTACAGAAGTAGGCGGCGACTATTACGATTACATCCAAACCGAACCTAACTCCATGATTTGGGCCACAGGTGATGCCACCGGTCATGGTACCGATGCCGGATATCTCGTAGCTATGAGCAAAACCCTGTTCCGCACCATTGCCACACAGCTGCCACCCGACCAATGTCTGCGGGCAATGTCTGCCAAGCTTAAGGAAGCAGGCATCCACAAGCGATATATGTGCATGGGGCTTCTTACGATAGAGGAGAACAAAATCAGCTGGTGTTCAGCAGGAATTCCTGCCTTGCTAATTTACCGAAGCAAAACCAACACTGTTGAGCAGCTGCTCTCGAAGGGCATGCCGCTGGCTTCGGTTGCAAACTTCCCGTATACCATTTCGGAAGCGGAGCTTCAGCCCGGTGATGTGCTGCTTATGATGAGCGACGGGCTTCAGGAACAAATGAACAGCAGCCGCGAAGAACTTGGCATGGAGCGCGTAACAGAAACCTTCCTCGAAAATAGTCATCAATCGCCGCAGAAAATCATTACTTCGCTGTTAGACATGATGAAAAGCTGGTCGGGCGATAATCCACAGCAAGACGACATCACCCTTGTTTGCATGAAGTACAAGGAAAATATGTAGAGTTAACGTGATTTGTGGCGAATCATTTTTTTGACCGGCAAAACTACACCCCTCTCTCCCACTCTCGCTCCCACCCGCCCCGGGCACCCGTCTTCGGCCACCCGTCTTCGGTCTTCGGTCTTCGGTAAAAGACACAATTCACAATTAAAAAAACAAGCAAATATGTAACATTTAGCAATAAATATGATACAAATACGAGCCTGAATTAGCGTAAACTATGTACTCACACTATTGGATGAATCCGGCGTCTTACAGGCGTTTCCCTTCGGCCTTACTAAGATGTAGTGGCGGGAGTCTCATAATAGCTTTTAGTAAATAAATATCATCCGATGAAGGTAATCAGGCCTCTCCTTACAAAAATTCCGAAAATACCTCGTCCCGACGTCAAAAACCGAGCTATTAAAATTAGCGAGAATGCGATTAAGAAAACACAAACCGCAAATCGTTTTTTTTTAGAGGTTGGCGAGTTTGGCTTATTTCTCTGGCTCACTATTAAGGCGCTATTTTCTCGTCATTTCGAGTTTAAAGAGTTTTTGAGACAATGTTTTCTGGTTGGAAATAAAACTTTACCGCTAATTTCTTTAACGGGTGTAGTAATCGGGCTGGTTCTCACCATACAAAGCCGACCGATTCTGGCGGAGTTTGGTGCTGTCTCTTTGTTACCGGGCATGGTGGCTGTTTCTATCATAAGAGAAATGGGTCCTGTGGTTACCGGATTAATCTGTTGCGGAAAAATCGGTTCGGGCATGGGTGCAGAGTTAGGCTCCATGAAAGTGAGTGAGCAAATTGATGCTATGGAGGTATCCTCCACAAATCCCATGCGATTTCTGGTCGTACCAAGAGTTCTTGCCGCTACATTTATGATTCCGATTCTCGTTTTATATGCAGATGCGCTGGGCATTTTAGGGAGCTGGGCCGGAGCCAATTTAAAGGGTGATGTTACTTTTATCCTGTTTTTTACGCAGGCTTTCAACTCCATCAGCTTTTCGGATTTTATTCCTGCTGTAATTAAGACCTTCTTTTTTGGAGCCGCTATTGGCTTGGTTGGCTGTTTTAAAGGATATACGGCTGGCCGCGGAACCGCGAGTGTGGGTAAAGCGGCGAATCAGTCGGTGGTACTTGCCTCTGTTTTTGTAATTATTATCGATTTAATTGCGGTACAGATTACGGATGTACTGCAATGAAAACAGATAACAGAATATCGCCTGAACACGCCTCCCGTCCGGCGGCTTCAACGGTAATAGAGATAAATGAGCTATGCAAAAGTTTTGGCAAGCTACAAGTCTTGCGAAACCTTTCTCTGCAGCTGTTTGAAAATGAAAACCTGATACTGCTGGGAAAATCAGGATCAGGGAAATCGGTGCTTATTAAATGTATTGTACGGCTGCTTATTCCAGATTCGGGCAGCATCACCTTTTTAGGGAAAAATGTAATGGACCTGAATAGTGAAGAATTAGCCGAAATGAGAGTAAAAATAGGTTTTCTGTTTCAGAGCGGCGCCCTTTACGATTCTATGACCATTCGGGAAAATCTTGAATTTCCTCTTGTAAGAATAAAAAAGCATTTGACCCGGCAAGAAGTAAACGAGAAAGTAGAAGAAAGCCTGGAAAATGTAGGCTTGCTCGATAGCATCAACAAAATGCCGTCTCAACTTTCCGGTGGCATGCGAAAGCGAGCCAGCCTTGCGCGCACCATCGTGGTAGACCCAATGGTTATGCTGTATGATGAGCCCACAACAGGACTCGACCCTGTAACCTCAAATGAAATAAGCGAACTCATTAATCGTGTGCAGCACAAGTATAAAACTTCGTCTATAATTATCACGCACGATATTGAGTGCGCCCGCGCTACCGCCGACCGTCTTATTATGCTTAAAGAAGGCCAAGCCTATATGGAAGGTTCTATCGAAGAATTTGAACAGACCTCAGACGAGCTGGTCGAATCTTACTTCAAGTCTCAAAACAAGCCATAAACCCGTTTTCAAACTAATTTCCCGGATCTGCAGGACACTTGGGTCGCCAGTCGGTTCTAACATGCATCACTTCTAACTCAAATAAAACATGGATAATTATACACCTGCATTTAAAGCTCGCCTGGGAATATTTATTGCCGTAGGCCTGTCTATTTTTGTAATTATCATCTTCTTTATCGGGAAACAGCAAAACTTGTTCAACCCTGTATTTAAAGTTACAACCAATTTTCAGAATGTAAGTGGTTTGGTTGTGGGAAATAATGTAAGCTATTCGGGCATTAATGTTGGGATAGTTGATGATATCACCATTTTAAACGACTCTACGGTGCAGGTCACCGCGCTTATAAGGAGAAATGTACAGCAATTTATTAAGTCGGATAGCGAGGCAAGAATTGGATCAGACGGTATTATTGGCGACAGAATACTTACCATTACCCAAGGCAGCACACGGGCAGGGATTGTAGAAGATAATGAGAGACTGAGGTCGATAGAACCCATCGAAACCGACATGATTATTGCCAGCTTACAGACATCGGCCTCAAGTGCCGAAATTATTACCAACCAGCTATCGCAGATTTTGACAAATATAAACAGCGGGGAAGGCACCGTTGGCCGGCTTATAAAAGACGAAAGTATCGCCAACAACATCGCCCAAACGATAGATAACTTTGAGAAAAGCTCCCGGGAATTTGACGAAACCATTGAGGTAACCAAGCAAAATGTTTTTGAATTCATGGAGAGGCTTCAGGTAACCGCAGCTAAAACAGAGATTGCATCGCAGGAACTCGGGGAAATTATGATGAAAATTAACCGGGGCGAAGGAACAATCGGGGCATTGATCAACGATACAACCATGTCTAGCAACTTAAATCAAACGATTATTAACCTGATGCAAAGTAGCCTGGGATTGGATGAAAACATGCAGGCACTAAGGGAAAACTTCTTTTTCCGTGGATATTTCAGACGACTCGAGCGCGAGGAAAACAAAAGGCTTGAGGAAAAAGAAAAACTGGAGCAGGAGCAGGAAATAGAAGCCAACCGCAGACGAAATGAATAGGCTTTAACGCTCGTATTCTAAAGACTCTCGAGATTTTTACCTCTTTTGCATTTTAACTCTTTAAAATAGGTAGGCGTGAGGCCAGTAACCTTCTTGAACTGATTAGATAGATGCGCAACGCTGCTGTAATGAAGTTTCCAGCCAATTTCTGTAAGGCTGAGCTCATCATAAAGCAACAGCTCTTTTACACGCTCTATTTTGTGCTGAATGATGAACTGCTGAATCGTAATCCCTTTTACCTCAGTAAAGGTGTTGGATAAATAAGTATAGTCGTAGCCAAGTTTATCGCTTATATAATTGGAATCGTTTACCTGTGGCACTTCATCTGTATGGTGAATCATTTCGATAATAGTGCTTTTGATTTTCTCAACGAGGATTTGCTTTTTATCCTCAAGAACTTCCAGACCCCATTTTTTTATATTATTGCTGAATTCGATGCGCTGTTGCTGAGTAATTTCACCATATATCTCAACCATACCCAACTCAAGAGTTGCAAAATGAATGTCAAGCTTACGCAACTCTTCCCTAACAAGCATCTTGCAGCGTAAACACACCATATATTTGATATATATTTTCATACAGACCCGCAGAGAAAAATACTTGAGACAAGTTTTCGTTCATCGCATTGCAGATAACCCTTCATCAATCCCACCTACTCCTTTTGTGGATGTATTTACCAGGTAAAGCTATTCAATACAGTTTTAGCACATTATGCGCAAAATAATAGTCTCACTAAACCCCTTTTAAATAGTACACATAACAAAGACGGATAACTATAAAAAAGAAGGATCCAGCAACATTTTTTTATTAGCCTGTATTTTAAATAAACACAGAACCGGCAGGCGGCGCAGCCGGAACAGAAATCCCAGATGCAAAACGAAAACTACTTTTGCAGAGCTTTCTAAGCAAAAGAGCCGGTGGAATGTATGTATATCCCAACCGGCTCTTCTTTAATTTTAAGTTAGACAGAAAATATAAAGCTACTCACGAAAGTTCTGCTTCATGCGAGATGATGTGCCTTAAAACCAGCTCTTCGGTAATCCACGGCACGGTGTACACTTTTCTGGCATGTTTAGATACAATCTCATCTAATAGCGGTATTTCCTCTGCTGCGCGCTGCCGGAGAAGCGGATCGCTTACATCCGAGGCAGACATGCTTTGGTTCGCAACCCATGCATAAGGCTCGATATTGGATCTTCTCAAATCTTTCTGAAGCTTTGCGGCTTCTGTAATTGGCGTTGTTTCGGGAAGGGCTACTATTAGCAGTTTGGCGAAATCCGGGTCTTGCAGATACATATACGGTGTCTTTAGACGATCGGCATCCATGCGTGTGTTTCGCAGCACTTCTTTATGATAGCTGCCGGTGGTATCGAGCAGCAACAAGGTATGCCCCGTTGGCGCAGTATCTATTACCACGAATTTTCTTTTTGCCTGATGAATTGCCTTCGAAAATGCCTGAAATACCGCTACTTCCTCTGTACAGGGAGATTCCAGATCTTCGCGAAGCAGCTTCAGCTCCTCGGTGCTTTTGTTTTTCCCACGCTGAGCAAGCACTTTTTCAATATAATCCTGCTTTTCCTTATCGGGGTCGATCCGGTCTACAGACATCGATTCGGGAATGCTTAAATCTCCTATATGATCTAATAAGTGTGCAGCTGGGTCTGTAGTGGTCAGGTGAACGGGATAGCCGCGCTCGGCTAATTTAAAGGCAATTGCGGCCGCAACCGTAGTTTTACCAACGCCACCTTTCCCCATCGTCATAACCAAACCGTGATCCTGTTTCGAACAGAGATCATCTACCAGCGCATCTAAATCGGGCAGTTCGCTCTTGTGCTCTTTCGCCTGTATCAGGCTGCTGTTTCGAATGATTTCTTCTTTATCCAGCGGCTCAAAAACAGTGCGCAGCCGGTCGAGCCCAAGCAAATTATAAGGGCGAAGCGGAAAAACCATGCGCTCCAGTTTACCAAGACGCTCCGGCATCTGCCGGATGGTTTCATCGGCTTTTTCTTTAATTTTTGCCGCAAAAATATCAGCTGAATCAATGGGCTCGAAATAGCCATTGATAAGCAAAACCTGATTCGACAGCCCCATTTCATCCAGTTCTATGCCAGACCGGTTGGCTTCGCGCAGGGCAGAACCATCGGGACGGCTCACCAGATAAATAGTCGTAGATCCTTTATCCTGCAAACGCTCCACAACCTTTTTGTATCGCTCCTGACTCGTTTTAAGCGCCGAAGAAGGGCCAATGCAGGATGCGCCATCAGGATTAGTTTCTATAAAATCGCTCCACGCCGCCGGGAGTTCGAGTAAACGAAGGGTATGGCCCGTGGGCGCCGTATCAAAAATGATTACATCGTACGGCTTGTTTTCATCCTCATCGCCGGCCACATATCGAGCAAACTCATCGAAAGCTGCAATTTCGGTTGTACAGGCCCCGGAAAGCTCTTCACGGATTTTCTCAATTTCGTGAGCTGGCAAAATATCCTGCAGAGGCGACACAACCCGGTTACGATAGGCTTCTGCCGAAAGCTCCGGATCTATGTTTACCGCATGGAAATTTTCAATTCCATTAACAGGAGTAATTTTTTCGGTGATTTCTGTTTCCAGGACTTCCTTAAGATTTGAAGCCGGATCGGTGCTAATAAGCAAAACAGATTTGCCTTCGTCGGCAAGTTTAACCGCGGTTGCACAGGCAAGGCTTGTTTTACCAACTCCGCCTTTGCCGGTAAAAAAGATGAACGGGGTAATTTGGGGTATTTTCATAATATAAAAGGGTACTTCAGGTTGCAAAAAATATGGACAGGCTATTGTTCAGAACAAATCAATCAACAACAACCACCACCCGGCGCGCAGGCTGATTGTGGAATACCCAGCACTTCATTTGCGGCCTTCACGATTGTATTTGTTTCCGCAATTCGTTTATTAAGACCCTTTTGCATGGCTGTTGCAATAGCCTGTTTATCCAAACCAGCCTCTTCCGCTACGAGAAAAACCGCCCGAAGCTTATTTTCGTCGGCTTCGGCAACAGCTGCTTCAAGCTGCTGCAGAAAATCCGTTTTTTGTCCGTTCGTGCCAATTTTAGTAACAGTCTGACCTACTGTGGCCAAGCCAATCCAAGACGAAATCTGAGCCCGATCCGGATATCCGCTTTCGGCAACGATTTCACCATTAATCATAATAATGGGCAAACAAGCAGAACCTTCGGTTTGCAGACGGGTAAGTATTTGTGGTGATTTTTTGAACGCTTCTGGCTCCTGACCCAAATTAAAGCGAACAACTTCAACGCCCTGCGCTTTTAGCCACTTCACATCGTTGGCAAAATCAACTAGGGCATCATCCACATCAGAGCCGCAAACACCCGTGCTACAGCACATGGCAGGATCATAAACTTCAATAAGAGTAGCTGTTTTCGTTGTTTCTTGCATAATAAAATAAATAGTTGTGATTATTTTTTAATTCATCGTAAAAATACGATTAATTGTAACCAATACCTAAGAGCAGTTTTGAGTATTGAGTTGGTGGGTGGGCGGAAGGCGGTTTTGAGCTTGAGAAATTGTGAATTTTGAATCACTGTTGTCCGGGGAACCGGAAAAAAAGCATAAAAAAA
>JAIULZ010000118.1 GCA_022565805.1 Balneolales bacterium | reverse complement strand
CTATTGCGATAGACAATCATTACGATGTGGTTATATGCGGACATATTCACAAACCGGTTATACGCTCTGTAGAAACTGAAAAAGGCAAGGTTCTGTACCTGAACTCTGGCGACTGGATCGAAAATCTGAGCTGGCTGGAATACCATGAAAAGAAATGGAATCTTTTGCTTTACCATGAAGCTGTAGAATCGGGTCTGATTCCTACAAAGCAGGAATCAGAATACGAAATATCGAAAACACCCGAAGTGGAGATCACAGACAAATGGCAAGAGTCTCAAAATGGCATGACCAATATGAAGCTTGATAAATTTCCACCTCTTTCGAATGTTCTTTTTACAGATATAAACGAACAAGTCTTATCCGACTGAGCCGGGATACAGACATTTGTTCACAGAAAACTTTGCATAATTTTCTGCCAATATATATACCAAAAAGTCGAATTCATATATCCCATTCTTCAGACTGTTACTATGAAAATTTTATATGGCATTCAAGGTACCGGTAACGGGCACATCAGCCGGGCCCGCGCGATATATCCATTGCTAAAAGAAATCGCTGATGTAGATATTCTACTAAGCGGATACAGCGCAGAAATTGAGCCTGGATTTCCGGTTACTTTTTCGAAAACCGGTTTTGGGTTTACGTTTGGGCGAAATGGCGGTATTGATCTCACAGACAGTATAATTAAAGCGCGGCCACTGCAGCTTTGGCAAGATATAAACAGCCTTCCTGTTGATGACTATGAAATGGTTATTTCAGATTTCGAACCTGTTACGGCTTGGGCCGCAAAAAAGAAAAGTATTCCTTGCATCGGACTAAGCCATCAGGCTTCATTTTTATCTGAGGATAGCCCGAGACCAACTCGCAGAGAGTGGTTAGGTGAGATGATTTTCCGGTACTATGCCCCCACTTCTCATTATATTGGCTTTCATTATCAGTCGTATGACAGCTACATACTTACACCCGTCGTACGAGATGAAATTCGTTTTGGGGAATCAAGCGACCGCGGACATATTACCATGTATTTGCCCGCATTCTCCCCTGAAAAGCTAATGCCTTTGCTCAGGAAATTACCAAGAAAGGTTCAGCTGTTTTCTAAGCATGTAAACGAATCGTATATGGAAGGAAATGTAATGGTGCGCCCGGTTGATCAGGAGAGTTATACAGATAGTTTATTGAGTTGCACGCTACTTGTATGTGGAGCCGGGTTTGAGTCTCCATCAGAAGCCCTTCACATCGGGAAACGCCTCATTTGCATACCTATGAAACAGCAGTATGAACAAAAGTGTAATGCCGAAGCATTAAAAAAGCTGGGCGTTTGCATTGTTACTAATCCTCACAAAGAGCTTTCAGGTAAAGTACGTGAGGTGTTAAATACACCTGCTCCCGAACCCATGTATTTTCCTGATGTCATTCCAGAAGTTTGCTCCAAAATTAGGCATTTATATTTGTCTTTTTACAAGAAACCCGCTCTTGTTTTTTCCCCGTTAAGGCGTTCAAGAAAGAGAGCCGCAGTTAGACAACCTGTATAACTAAATACTTTAGGTTTGTTTAATTCATGAAATAAATGGTGCCGTTTAAAACAGTTGCGAAGGTAACCCAAATTAGATATGGTATCAGCAATATTCCGGCAGATGCTCGGATACGGTAAAAAAGGAATATTAACCAGGCTATGAATCCCCAAAGCAGAATGATTTCTATAAAGGCAAGACCAGGATTTTGAAGCCCAAAGAAAAGGAACGACCATAAGGTGTTAAGCAGCAGATGAATACCGTAGATAATGAGTGCAAAACGAACGGCATCTTTTCCTGCAGTTTGCAACGCTCCGGACCTCCAAATCAGAAATGAAGCTAAGCCCATCATAAAATAAAGCGCGGGCCAAACCACTGGAAAAATCCAGCCCGGCGGCGTAAATGAAGGTTTATTGATTTCGGTATACCAGGTATTCACAGAATCTGCCGTAACAAGGGCTCCGAGTCCACCCGCTAATTGTGGTAGCGAAATACAAAGAAAAAATATCAGCACATTTTTCCAGGGCTCAGTTTGCTGCATCTGATTTATTTCCATTTTTAATTGATGTCTGCTCTTTTGATTTTATTATAGAAGAGTTTGCAGATTTTAAATTCGACCAAAAAGAACTCATGATGATACCGGATGAAGCGCCATAAGCTGCTTTAGTAAGCCACCCAGAAATTTATCTCTGTAAATACGGTTAATATGATGCATATCTGCTATAACGACCATCTTTTCCCTGGCTCTGGAAAATGCAACGTTTAACAGCCTTGGAACTCCAAGTCCGTTTTTAGATTCGTCAAACGGACGTACTGAAAAATGCCTTTTCGGCTCACGAACACCCTGTCCTGTCATTACCAAGTCAAATAAAATAGCCGTTTTTTCCCTGCCCTGATACGTATGAATTGTTCCTACTTCAACCTCATTAAATCCGGCCGACCTTAAATCTTTGCGATAATCCCAAACAACGCTTCTGAATGGTACAATAATACCTATTTCGCCGGGATGCACTCTTTCGCGCAAAATAAGCCTGCGAACCAGCTCCAGAGTTAACTGCCGGTGAATTTGGTTATCGGGTCTAAAGCCACTTTCTGAGCCACCTGTTTGTAGCGATGGGTTGTATTTACTGCTATCCACAACATACACGCTAATATTCGATTGCTCGGTTTTATCATCAAAATCTGCCTCTGTTTGCGCAGCAGCGCCCCCGGCAGACTGATGACTAACGGGTATGGCTTTTGCCTTTCCGGTTTTAAGACGACCTGCGTAAAATACTTCGCTGATAACACGGGCCAAATCGTCTTTAAGGCGATATTGTGTATCAAAAAAACAAGTAATGCCGGGATTCAGATCTTTCCATACGAATAAATCTTCCATTTTTGAAGCGCCCGATACTAGCGTGTATATATCCTGTTCCAAAAAGTCCCGATGTTTTACCGTACTTGTTGTAGAAATTGGTGGTAGCTGCATAGGGTCGCCGGCAATAACAAAATGGCTTCGGGATTTGGCAGCAAGCACCAGCAAATATGGGATGTTGGCCATCGAGGCTTCGTCTATAACTACAGCATCGAAAGTAGAAGACATCAATAGGTCGGATGTGCACACTCTCGCCAGCGTTGTTGCCACGAGTCTTTTTCTCCGGATTTCGCGGAAAAGCAGGTTTTCCAGTTCAGCTGCAACCGACTCGTCCTGAGCGGTATCGTCTTCTGCAGAATTGGTTTTGAGGCTTAACACTTCCAGCTCAAATTCGAGTTTTGGCGGTATTTTTTTCCCTTTTGCCCGCAGTTTAGCAATGGTTTCCTCAAGGAATTTTTTCCGCACATCGTTGCGATCATCAGGTATGGCAGTAACACCTGTTATCTGTTCTCTTCTTTTATTAAGCTGGTTTTCAAACTCGAGACTATCTAGTATCGGGTGCGATAAAGCCGTTTCACCAAGACGGGTAAGTTCCTCTAAATCTGTGTCTACGGCAATATCCCGCAGAGCATGAACCGTACTGAGCAATCCCACATCTACGGCTCTGTTGGTATTCGATGCAAACAAAACCCTCTTACCCTGCAACAGATAATTGGCAATTATATAGCCAAGAGTAGCAGTCTTACCCGTTCCCGGAGGCCCCCAAAC
The DNA here is from genome assembly GCA_022565805.1 of Balneolales bacterium. Taxonomy (GTDB): domain Bacteria; phylum Bacteroidota; class Rhodothermia; order Balneolales; family Cyclonatronaceae; genus Cyclonatronum. The sequence goes on along the minus strand of JAIULZ010000118.1, from coordinate 7,574 downwards.
GTAGGTAACCCGGTTCATCATTGCTTTTATGATGGCTTCCTGCTGCGATTCGTTTCTTAAGCCGTCGTGCAGGGCTTCGGGGGTATCGGCATCGTCGTCATCCTCCCTATTTTCACCTGTATCCGTATCACTACCTTCTTCATCAGAGTCTTCATCAAGACTTTTACCCGTAAATATTTCCGAAATACGATTGAGCCCTTTCGGACTTAAATTAAGTAGCTGATCTTCGGTTCTCCTAAGTACAAAATCACTTATCCACTCTACTTCGGCGCTAATGAACGGATCGGATGGTTGTTTATCAAATCGAATTATGAGTTTTTTTTCATCACAGCGAACAACGGTTCCTTCAACTGCCGGAGATTCGCTAACAAGCACTAACTCATCTACATACTGAAAAGACGGACCGGGACTATCGAAACTATACGTAAAATCTTCTTCTCCGGTAAGCTGCTCGGGATGAAACAGAATTTCACGTTTTGGGTTCTTTTGAACCGCCTTAATTTCGTCCCGAACCGCGTCTAAAGACTGCTTTACGAGTTTATTTACTTCCAGCGGTTTTCTTTTTTTTTGATCCGGCATTACAGGAAGTTTTTTAGTTTCCAAAAAGATTACGGAGTCTGTTACGAACCGCATCAGAGGCAGAATCACGCAAAAATTCCTGAATTCTTTCCTGAATGGCAGATGTATCCAAGCCAACCGATGGCGAACTTGTGGTTCCGCTAACTCGTAAGGGTATCGGGATTTTGCCATCTTCGCGCGTTAGAGCCTGTACACCTTCGCGTGTTAGAACCGGCTCCAGATTACTGCCCAAACTACCTGGCAATACGATGGTTGCAGTATAGTTAATCTGCTCGTTCTCGAGATGCTGCGTACCGGTTAAAGTTAAGCCAATATCCTGAGAAGTAAGATTAAAAGACTCTAGCGTCATCACGCTGTTCCGTATGTTATACCGGGCCTCCACATCGTCCAGAGATAAATCTCGCAGACTGGGCGACCTCAGCAAGTCTGAGGCCTGAACCTGTACCGGATGGTTTAGAACGCGCGCCCGATCCATGCTAAATGTTCCGTTAGATCGAGTTGTGGGAATTATTGGATCAAGAAAGCTATCCATATCCGTAATATATTCTACTGTAGCGCTAAATCTTCCCGAAAAATATTCATGAACATCATCGAGTCCGGCTGGTTTAACCTGCTCAAAAAACTGCTCAAGACGCAAATCTGTAAGCGAACCATTAAAATTAATCCTTGTTTGGTCGGGTCGAGGAACATCCCAAACTAAATTACCCGAAGCTGTTCCTTCAAAAAGAGCAGCAGATGCATCCCTTATTGCAAAACGACGATCTGTAGATTCTACCGTTCCACGAATAGTGGTAATGGGCACCTGCAGAAAAATGAGCTCCTCAATCTCGACCTGCAAATTCATCTGAAGCTTGGGCAATTCAATTAAATACTCTACGTCTTCCTCTGGCTCTTCATCAAATTCCCAAAGTTCGTCTACATTTATTTTCTGAGATTTAAACCGGGCATTTAGCGTTGCAAGCTGCGATGTTTCCTCATCTATTAGTCGCATGTAGTTGCGAAGTTCGCCGCTAAAATCGAAGTCTGATTCCCCCATCTGCATTGTAAAGCTTCGCAGCTCCACATGCTCCTGACTAAACACCATGTTCGCCTGCAGGTTGGTGATGGGTTGTGGCAGCGAATCTCCTGCCACGCTAAAGTCTCTCATTCGAAACAGCCCGTCGAAGCGTAGCTGGGCAGGATCTGTAGCTGGCCCGATAACACGCATATTTACGTTTGCGATTCCCGCAATTTGGTTAACATATGGTGCAAGATCTATGTAATCTTCTAGCTCGGCAAGGTTAAATTCACCGGTAAGATTCAGATCAACATTTGGATTTTCGCCCAGATAATCTGTAATTGATCCGTTAGCGGTAAAATTATTGGAACCTGTTTTAACCGCGCTTTGCTGCAGCTGAATGCGTTGTTGCGAAATCGTTGCACGAAATGAAAGCTCATCTATCGGGCGTGGAAGCATATGATAGCTAATATACCCGTTTTGGAGGCTGGCGTTACCATTTACCGCTGCATTTTCAATATCTGCAAGACGACCATTAGCAGAGCCATTAAAATTAAAGCGACCACGCATATCCAGAGTATCCGTATCGATGGGATAAAAACGTGGTATCGTTGATAAATCCATGCTCATTTCGGCATTCAGGTTAAATCGGGTGCGTTCTTCCACCAGCGGTTCCTGGATGTTTCCCCTTAGGCTAAGCGTATTTCCGGCTGCTTTAGCAGCAAAGCTTTCTATGGTAATTTGGGCCTGAGTTGCATCTAAAACCACATTTATATCTGTAATAGGCTCATCCAGTTCCAGATATTTTACATAACCATTTTCGAGTAGTATACGGGCCGTAAAATTGGCATTTTCGGCATCAGTAAGTATACCGGTTGCGTTTGCATTCATTTGCATTTTACCCCGAAGGTCTACATCATCTATAGGATAAAAAGAAGAAATACTGGCAAGATCTAAGTTCAGGTCAAAACTCAGATCGAAACGAGCCGAATCTTCAAGAGGTTCGTCGATTCTTCCTGAAGCTTCAAGAGTATTTGCTTCGGCCATAGCACGAAATTCACGAATAAAAACCTGCGAATTATCGGCTTCAATGCGAATATTTATATCTCTTATTGGCGAATCCACACCCGGATACTGAATGAAGCCGTTTTCGACCCCCATCACAACTGTAAAGTCTGGGAGCTGATCTTCGCCAAGTAATCCTTTTATCTCTGCATTAAGTACTAAAGATCCTGAGGTTTGCACGCCCTCCAGATCTTCCTTAAAACTGTCGGGTACCATTTCGAGCAGCGCCGCAAAATCGTCGGAACTTGAATTAATTCGAAGATCCAAAGATATGGCATCTGCTGTGTAATCGGCTATTTCGCCTTCAAGATCCAAGTCCAAACCACGAATATTTAGACGACTCTGCTGAATCTGCACAATTTCTCTTTCAAGATCTATAGTCGACTGCTGAGAAAGCGATAAAGGCAAATTATTAATGAGGATGTCTGAACCGGAGCGAACTCTTAGCGACTCCATCTCCAGCTCTATATTTGTTGTAATTAGCTCACCATAGCGAAGTGCAATTGTAGAATTTACGCCATTCAGGGCAGCAAACATCTGCGAACTGTGGTCGCTGTAGGAAAACTGACCGTTTCGTATAATAAGTTGTTGTAAATCAATTTCGGTAGTTGATTGTGTCTCACTCACATCTTCTTCATCTCCTGTTGCCATAAATTCTAGCAGGCTATCGAGATTTGTGCGACCATCCTGATAAATGACGTAGTTAAAATATGGAGAATCTACGTCTAGGCGGTTTACATTTACGTTGCCTGAAAGCAAAGGAAAAAGTTCTACAGCAACCAGCAAACGCTCTACTCTGGCCAGCGATCGTACCTCTGCAGAAGACTGTTCAGTTAAGCCAAGCCCACCTCGTGTGTTTTCGCCCCGCATAGCTGCATCATCTGTATCGGGTACATCAATCCCTTCAATTACCAGGCTGAATCTGGGAAAGCTACGAAAAAGAGTATAGGAAATACGATCAACCTGAATTTCCCGACCAGAGACATCTGCTAAGACAGGCACTACCATACCTCTGAGTCGCTCATCAGTAAGATAAAAATTTAGCGCAATGAGGAATACCAGAAACAGCGCAATTATAGCGCCAAGAATTTTCAGAAATAGTTTCATGTAAAATGATATACCAATTATTTGTGTGATCAGAATTAGAGCTTAACCGAAACCAACCAATAAATGAAAAGTACTAAACAATACATTTATTGAGACCTGCATAAAGCTTACAGTTACTGAATATACGACTATTAGCAGGCTTATTTAAATACATAGCAGTCGCCATGCAGAAAACATATATGCCGTGTCTTCGACCAAAGATAGAATAACAACAAAACCACCGCTCATGGCTTTTCTCTGATTGATGCTTAGAACGCAAAAGGTTGTTTAAATATTTGGAGTCTTTGCCATATCGCAAAAAAGAACTTCAGATCAAATAAAACCGGATGTAATCAAATATCAGAAGTCTTCCCAAAGCTGTGAACGAATCATTTCTGAACTTCTGCCGGGTATTACAAACTCAATTTTACGGCGTCTTCTTTCCGTTAGCTGATGCTCTGCAATACGGGAGCAACTATCTGTATAAAGCACAATTTCTGATTTATATACAGCAGAAGGCAGCGAGGCTCCATCTAGAGTTACCGGTAGTATTTCCACATTCTCTGGTAGTTCCTGCTGTAAAAGCGGGAGCAGGTAATCCAATGATTTTCGCTCTACAGCTATAACGCTAAGCGAACTCAGACCCGGCTTCTCTGCTAATGAGAGCAATAAATCAAAATTAATCTGATAGCTTACGGGGATTAATGTGAGATCTGAAAGACCTGTCGTAAAGTTTTGGTATGACGATAAAGGCACAATTAAAGCATCGTAATTAAGAGCTTTCTCTTTATCGGATTGAAGTAGCGTACTACAGCGAACCCCAACCTGGCGTTTAATAGTAGATGCGTACATCTGTGCAATTTCCAGACTTGGCCCAACTGCCGCACATGAGCTGAACCGTTCGGGCCAGTCCAGGAAGTTTAGTTGCTCCTGAAACAACGTCTCGACTTCTTCTTCGTCCAGACCATAGCCGATGAGTTCTTCAAGTAGCTCTCTGAATTTTTCTGCTCCCTTTTCAAGGCGCTCAGATTTATCTAGCAGTGTGCTGGAGCTGCTTACAACAAAACCCCGACCTTGTTCGCTCTTTAGCAAGCCCTCGCTGGCAAGCAGCTGGTACGCCTTTCTTACGGTATGGAAACTCGAATCGAGCTGTTTCCCGAGCTCCCTGGTTGATGGCAATACCTCACCAACCTGAAACTGTCTGGTTGCAATGAGCAGACGAATCCGGTCTGCAATATGTTTAGATGTTTTCATGCCGGCAAGTTTTCAATACAGCTTGATTTATCATCTGCTAATTAACAGGAAATCAACATGGCTAATTATGGGCGTTATTAACATAAGTTATTTTCCAATATACGCTAATTTAGTGGCTTATCTGGTTTTTAAGAATCTTAAGCCAACATCTATAAAACCTTATCTGCTCTGTTCTAAATTAACTCTATGCCCAAAATGTAGCATTAAAATGCAGATTATTGAGAAACCGGGGAATCCCGATAAGACCCTATTCGCATCAGGCACATTATGCGGTTGGCATACGTTTAGAACTAAATTTGCGTTGGTATGCATATATCCCTTAGAAATGAAGCAGGAAAATAGGTTTCAATGGGACGAGCAATTACATTAAGCTCTGTATTTTTTGCTCAATTGGTTTAAATTAAAAATCTTGTTTAATGTTGTATTACGCAACATTGGTCTTGTGCTTGCTTCAAAAAAATAACAGCGTAAATAAGCGGATATAGAGAAATTCGTAGATAAGCTTTCTGTTAAAAAATCATTTTTAAACTCCACATGCGTAAAAGAATCGCTTCGTTAGTCGTAAAAATAATTTTTATTGTCCTTTTTTTGTTTTTTGTCACTCCCGAAAAAGCTTATACACAGCATAACTTTGGTTTAGCTGATCGTAATGCAAATAGCGTGAGCTCCAGAGATGCAAGAAATCCGGCGCAACTTACTCGTGCACTTATTAATGGACTGGAAACAGAATCGGAAAAAGCGAGAGCCATATTCACATGGGTAGCCGGTAATATCGCCTATGATACAGATGCCTTTTTCCGTGGAGCCAGCTCGAACACAGACATAAATGATGTGTTACGAAATCGCGTAGCCGTTTGCGAAGGCTATGCGAACCTCTTTTCCTATCTGGCTGGAATAGCCGGTCTGCAAACAGAAATCGTAACCGGTCATTCGAAGGGCTATGGCTTCGATGCCGGATCAGATGATTTAAGTGTAAATCATGCCTGGGTTGCCATTTATGCCGATGGAGAGTGGCGTCTGGCAGATCCGACCTGGGGCGCTGGCTATATACATTCAGAAAATCGCCAATTCGTGCGACGGTTCAACGATTTTTACTTCTTTCCGGAACCTTCTCTGTTTATTGTAGATCACTTTCCAGATGATCCGCGCTGGCAGCTTCTGGCGGAAGAAATCGATGCCGAAACTTACCGGGAATTCACACTTGTACGCCCCCCTTTTCACATGCACAGCATGGAATTACGCTCACATATGAAGAATACCATAGACACCAATGGTGGCGATCGGGTAGTGCTCGGTTTAGAATCTAAAAGTGTTGTTAACGCCCGGCTCTCTAAAAACGGAGTAGATCTTCCTACAAATCACATATTTGTACAGCACACAGAAGACGAAGTCTTTATCGACTTTCTCCCACCTCAACGGGGAATTTACGAGCTTGAAATATTTGTGCGATCTTTGGCTTCCAACCAACCTGAATTTGAGCATGCTCTAAGCTACCGTATTCATAATACCAGGGAGGTTAGCGATCCGGGATTTCCGGAAGCATTTGCAAAATTTATTGAACAGCGGTCTTTCCTGCACACTCCCAAAACTTTTTTGCTTGATGCTGGTACAGGTACCGAGTTTAAAATTGGCGTGCCTAATGCCCGTTCAGTTGTTGTAATAAACGGAAGTAACTGGCATAATCTTTCAGGGACCGACAACCATCTGTTTTCGGGAAGCCTTGAGCTGGATTCCGGAAGCGTACAAGTTGCCGCACGCTTCGGTAATGAAGAGAATTACCACGTGCTTTTGGAGTACCTGGTTAAATAGAAAAAGCTAATCAACCGCAGCTTTATTTCTTAATTTACACCATCACAAAACCAATTACATCATACTAACTTTGGTTTCAGGCTGGAGTATCAGTACCGGGCTGAGTCGTTTTATCTTCTTCAGGGCTGGAGATACTATCTTTTAAAATGCTGGCGCCCAAGCCGCCAAGACCGAGACCATAAAGCGTACTCATTAACCAATTAGATGTAATTGCGCACGTACCGGTATTACAGCCAATAAAATACCAGTAGCTAAAACCAGCAAGGCCGCCAATTAATAGTCCTGCAATTACTATACTTAGTCCTTTATTCATAGTAAGAAAAATATTACGTGTTATACAAAAAAGCGTGTGGCATATAGTTTTTTTAATAACCTCTATAGCGGTTGATTATTGCCGCTAATCCGGTCAATTCTTATTAAATCAACTTTATGCAAACGTTTATTCAGTTTGATTCCTGAACAGGTGATTCAGTCCTAAAATACACCATTATCACCATAAACTCGGTAACTCAGGTTACAAACAAAATGATATTCAATTTAAACCAGACTGTTTACTAATTGTTCCGCCTGTCATTTAATTTCAAGCAGGCCCAAGCTGTAGCATGGTGGTGGATTCACGAGTTTTGATCTGCCCCGTAGACAAGAACCGAACTCAAAACGTAGAGGTTAATGAGGTCATCCCAAGCAGGCCCAAGCTGAAGCATCGTCTTTTGAGATTTTGTTTCTTAACTCAACTTCATCAAAATTTTAAAAATCAGGCTTCAATCCATTTAAATTACGTTCG
>JAIULZ010000117.1 GCA_022565805.1 Balneolales bacterium | reverse complement strand
ACTGTTCGAATCGGGTTTATAAACCTAAATTGACCCAAAAGGCCCATGTCCACGCCAAGCTGCGGCCATCCACCCCGGGCTACGAATATACCCCCTTGGAGCTAGGTTATGATATGATAATCTGTTTTTGAGCTTGGCCACTGACCTCTGAATACTGATCTCTGACCTCTGACTACTGTCCACTGTCCCCGGTCCATAGTATACTAAAAAGGCTGTTCTTATTGCTAAGAACAGCCTTTTTTTGGTCTGATACTTTTGGTGTCTATTTTTCTGTGGTCCCAAAAAGCAAGTGTTATACTGCACCTATATTGGGCATCAGTACCGCTGCGTTTTGATTCTTGATAGCGGCTATACTATTTTGGGGATTTATATTTATTTAATGAGCGTCATTTTTTGACTTTGGGTAAAGTTTCCGGCGCGCAGGCGGTAGATATAAACTCCGCTTGCCAGGCGAGACGCATCAAATCTTACAGTATGTACGCCCGCGTTTTGACGGCCGTCTGCGAGTAGCGCCACGCGCTGACCCTGCAGATTGAAAACCTCGAGGGTAACTTCAGCTGCTTCCGGCAGTGCGTACTCAATATTGGTAGTTGGGTTAAACGGGTTAGGATAGTTTTGGTTGAGCGTAAATTCTCTTGGCAGATCTGTTTCCGGACCGGTACTTACCGTTGGCTCTGAGATTTCAAAGGTTACCGTCCAAACTTGGTCTGAGTGTCTGAGACCATCATCGTTTAAGGCATATACGGCCCAGTCTAGCGTAATTGAATCACCTATTGAAGTTTGCCCAAACAAGGATTCAATCAGACCGATAAGTTCTGCTTCAGGCACGGCTAAGGAGGCGCACTCACACGCATTAGGGATGGCAATCGCAGGTACCATCGGTGGCAAGCCAGTTGGGTGTGCGTACAAGATATATTCAACATCTTCGCCCTGAGCGACAGACCATTCAATGATTACCAAATTATTCGAGCCGGGTACTAAGGGTACTATTGCCCCGTCAAGTGGCGATAAAAGGCTGAATGGTGCTACTTCCTCAGAATCATAAAAGTCGCCTAACTTTCGGATTACCAGCTGTGGATTACCCTGAAAGATGCTTACGTAACCCACAACATTTACAGGACCGTCAGGGATTGGCGTGCCAATGTAGGTTTCCTCATCGTCCATGAGTATAGACTCAAAAATACGATCGGTACGAACAGCCAGTTCATTGCCGTCGCTATCAATAATGGTATAGGTCGTCTGATTAGCAAATTCGCCCTGCTCCAGGAAAGTTACGTCCGCCAGAAATACAAGGTCGCTTTGATCCGCAACACCAAGATCCGAAATGAACGCCCTGCGAGGCTGTACATAGTTGTTATGAGAAGTTGCCTCACCGGCATCGGCTACCGGAATGATTTGCAGCGTATCACCAAATATACCAAGCTCGAAGGTAAGCCCGGTTATGCCGTCATAGCGGTTGTAATCTTTACTGAGAAAACCCGCTCCCGGATCATCTACGAGAATAGAACCGGTACCGTCAACAACCACTTTCCTTCCCCGGAAATTTGAGGTAAAAACGAGGTAGACTTCGTTGGTAAGGGTGTACACCACACCGTCTCCGGGTTCTGCAACGTTCAGGAGCTGAGCTATGCTTGATACTTCAACCGACTCAACGATGGTCATTTCTACCGGAATGGTAATGGTTGAATTGTCCGGATCGTTGGTGTTTACAATCAGGTTGGCTAAGTATGTATCTACCTCCTGCTCTGTGTCGAAGGTAAGCGTAATCGTTTCTGATTGGCCGGCTGCAATTACACCGCTGGTAATATCAGCTGTTATCCATCCTGTATCTGCAGTAAAATTTGTGCGGATGTTATCCACATAGCCGGCTTCACCCTGGTTAAAGTTGTTATGAAATGCCACGACCTGCTCCACAATGTCGGCGCCATATATTGCACCTTCCCAAAAAAACTCGCCATCCATAAAATAGCTGATCTTTCCTGCCTGCCGGTCAATTTCTATGGTAAGGTCGAACCATTGGGCAACAGGAAATTCCACACCTGTTTGCACCAAATCAACTGAGCCTGTGGAAGTAAAATCCACAAGAGTTACAAAACCTTCAGAAGTGAATCTCACCCGGGCGGCTGTGGATTCCTGCGAAGGTGCCTGAACAGCCACATCGTAATCAGAACCACCAAGGGCTTCAATGTAAACATCGAATGAAAACGTCATCTCATCTTCATCTATAAGAAACGGCGGGCTAAGTGCGGCTACAAGAGCACCCGGGGGTATTCCGTCGTGCTTCGCGAACTCAAGTGACCAAATTCCGTCACTTGCACGAACATCCGAAATAGCCGGCTGAACCGTGTTGCTCGATAGGGTTGTCCAACCTGCTTGACCGCCGATAAAACCGGGTACAAACCCTTCTTCGGCTTCAAAGGAGATAACCCCTGTATCGCCAAAGCCTCTGCCGGCAGCAGATGGACCTTGGATAGCTGCAGTAGAGATAGTTTCCACCATGCCGTTCTTTTCGTAAAGGAAAGTTTGGGGCTCTACAGGTCTTCTTCTCTCTGCTGCCGCGTTATAATCTGCGCTAATAGAGAATTCGAGATCCGCGGTTCCATCGTTCGTTATAGTAAATGAGCGGCTTACTTCCACCCCTGGAAAGGATTGAAACGTAATGCTTTCAGGATCTACAGAAGCTGAAGGTGTTTCTGTAATTTCACCGGAAAGGCTGTTCGTAGCCAGAGAACGCGCGTCTGATCTTTCGAGTGAATCGTAATATTGCGCAATAACTTCCTGCTGCGCCGGGGTAAAGTTAGTTATTTGCCCCGCCTTGTAAGCATTTATGACCTCTGTTTGATCCCTGTCGAAAGTTTTAGCTTCGAACTGTGCAAATGATGGAGTCAACCAAGTTATTACAATCAACAGGCTCGCCAAAAGCATGCTTCCGGCTTTTGTATAGTTACCTATTATATTCATGGTGAATTTTATTGTTGTTTTTGGTTTTGAAGTGCAGCTTGCTGCTATGGATGATTTTCAACTTAGAAATTGAACTACTCCGAGAAGTCTGATTAGCCTGTTTGCCTGCTTTTATTGGCATAAACTTACATAGCCGGCAGTTTATCAGAATCAGACTTTTCGGAGTTCGTTCTTTAGCTACTTATTTAATGAGCGTCATTTTTTGACTTTGGGTAAAGCTTCCGGCTCGCAGGCGGTAGATATAAATTCCGCTTGCCAGACGGGAAGCATCGAATGTTACAGTATGTACGCCAGCGTTTTGACGGCCATCTGCAAGTACCGCCACCAGCTGACCCTGCAGGTTGAAAACTTCCAGACGAACATCTGATGCCTGTGGAAGCTGATACTGTATTTTCGTAGCGGGGTTGAACGGATTCGGGTAATTCTGAAATAAACCAAAGACATCAGGCAAGTCCTGAGCCGGCTCTGTACTTGTAGCCATCGAATTCACGATAATCACAAAGCGCTGACCCCCGCTTTTAAGCCCCATCGGCTTAATATCCGGTCTTTGGAAAACCATAGACCGTACCGCCGCATCTCTTCCGGATGCCTGCAAGGTGAAATCAACATAATCCTCGTAGCCCAAATCGTAGCTTTGTCCGGTTTGGGTATCCAATAGGGTAATTTTTGCCTCGGCGGGAAGGTTAGAGACTACCGGCCAGCTCAAGCGGAAGTTTCCGCCTGTGTTTTGTAGCTGTATATCCACCGGAATTTCGTACGTGCCTTTTACTTCATACGGCAGCGAATATTGAGCTTTAAGGACCGGTTCTCCGTTTCGCTCTCCCAAAAATGCAGCTGTGGCATACGTGTGAGACAATGGGGTAAGCTTTTCCGCATCCCAACTGTCCCAGCCGGTAGTGGCCTGCTTGTGGAAAGCTAAAATAGCGGCACGATCTCTGGTAACGACTTCACCCGCATCATCAAGACTTTCCAGCATAAACTCGATTTGACCGGATAGTTCGGGCTCGTTGTTTGGTTCGCCCTGCAGAAAACTACCGCCGGTTGTTCTGGCCGACCTTGGGATAACCACTTCGGTTGCTTCATCCAGATTAATGAAAGCTCCCTGCCATGCCGGCAGTGTATTGCTCAGGTCTCCCGAAGAAGTAAGCACATAAGATCCATTCTGCGCTTCGTTCGGATTCCATACGTAGCCAATTGTATTCAAGGGAGTACCATCAGCACTAATAATTTGATTAAAGCCGATGGGTTCGGTATACGGATTGGCTATTAGGTTCCAGCCTTCGGCCAAAACTCCCAGCTCAACATCTCGTGATGGCTCTAAGCCGCCAACTTCAATTGAAACGGGGAATGGCTTACTTTCAGGGATATCCGGATTGGAATCGGGTCCCCACATGTACCAGATAAAACCACTGCCCGGGCTTAATACAGCCGATCCATTAGTTGGTGCGGTAAAAGCGCCCGTAGCATTATCGGGATTGCCGGTCTCTGCTTCCGGATCGAACGTATAAATATTAGGGGCAAAATCGTTGTAAGGTAGTCCGGAAACACCCTGAATGAGATTTTGTTCGGCAAGATTAGCCACCGTAACGCCCCGTACAGGCGCCCCCATCAATCTCCAGCCGGCCTGACCAGTTATTTCAAGGGATTCTTTTACAGATGCTCCGAGTGGATAGGTTGCAACAAAGCCGGATCGTGGCTCAGCAGTTCCATTCAGGTAAGTTGAGCTTAGAGTACCAGTAGGTGCATTTAAAACAATATCGTCCAAGGTAAGTGAACCTTCAAAATCGCCGCTCAATAGTAGTTCGCCACCATTGAATGATGAGTAGACTAAATCAAGTGGTTGGGTCAGCAATGGTTGTGATGTTTCTCTAAATGTTATATCCGTACTTTGCCTTCCAGAACCCTGAATTTGCTTAACCCATTGAAAATTGCCATCCGTATCGTATTTGACAATAAACAGGTCGTTTTCAGAATTGGTTGTGAGCGTAATCTCGTTACCAGTTCCTTCTTCAAATATGGCATAATCCCTGAATCGACCAAGAACAAATACGTTTTGATCTTCATCAATGGTAATTTTGTTGGCATCAATTCTTTGCGTGTTACCAAATTTCCTTGCCCAGATGATATCACCCTCAAGATCATATTTTGCAATAAAACCCTCTGTAAGATCCGTTGTCAGAATGATGTCATCATCATCTGTTTCTCCTGGAAACAGCACATCACCCTTAAAGGTACCGGTAACAAAAATATCACCATCCGGTGTAGATTCAATATCATTTCCAACAGCCTGATCACCTCCGCCTATAAAAGCAGCAAAGTACCATTCGCCGTCAACATCATAACTGATGAAAAAACTATCTCTTTCGCCGGTATCATTATTCCAGGTAACGTCAGAATCGGGTAACTCCATGAGGCCTTCGCCAATTATGCCCAAAACATTCAGGTATCCCAAAGCGTCAACAGAAATGGATACGGCATAATCATAATTCGGCGTTCCGGTAGTTGATACCCAAAAAGGCTCGGTTCCGTCTGTGTCAAGGGAGGCTAGAAAGAAATCACTTTCACCGACAATATTTACAGGCTCACCAAATAAATAATCACCAGCCACAGCCCCCGCTACATAAGGGAAGTCATCTTCATCAAGAATTATAGCCATAGCAATATTGCGATCGACCGCCAGAGAATTGGGCGCTCCGGTACTTCCGCTATAACCGCCATCTACCCAGAGCAGATCTCCGTTGCTGGAGTATTTGGCTACAAACAGCTCGAAATTCAGGTTTTCATCATCTCTTCCATCGGTCAGAAAATCTAATATATCTCCATCCTCATCCAAGAAATATAGACTTTTTACGAAGGTTCCCGCCACGTACACGCTTCCATTATTGTTTACGGTTAGAGCAAGTCCGCCATCCAAAGAAAACTCTTCTGGAATATCCGTAGCACCAGCGGCCATTCTAACCCATACAGGCTGATTATTGGCGTCTAATTTAGCCACAAACATATCAACACCATGTGAGCTGGTTAGCGTGGTTACTCCCCATGTAAAGCTACCGGTAAATCCACCAGTGATGTACGTGTTTCCAGTCTCATCCTTCACCACTTGAGTGATCTGCGTTATATCTGTATCCCCAAATTGGAAGACATTATCTACAGAAATGTCGATGTTCTGCAAATTCATGAGATTCGCTTCCTCATTAATTTCCAAATTGAGCAAAGCGGAATTGCCTAAACCCACAGGCTGTGCAAACTCCATTTGTGAATTTGAAACGGGTCTGACATGATGATCATGGGTTACTCTCGAAAGGACTGCGTAAGCAGACATATTAAAGCTTATGGTCATTATGACTACTAGCAGCCCCGTATTAAAACAGCGAATTGCCTTTGTTTTCATGATAGTTGTGATTTTGTAGATATTAATCGATGATTCATTTAAAGCCTTTTTGGAAAAACTGTTTATGAAGTTCTATTTATGTTGTTTAGCGTTTTCGTGATTTGGTTTTTGAGAAAAAGAATAGCAGTACCCCTCCAAATAAACTGAGTACCGGAAAGGAATTAGGGAAGCGGCTGTAAACAGAGGAATAGGAGTTCAGCGTAACATTTTGTGTGGATGCGCCAACACTGTACCAATCAAGTTTGCCATATACGCTGCCAAAAGGATCGGTAAAAAGGCTGTACCCCGTGGTGGAAGATTTGGCTACGGATCGCCGGGATTCTATGCTGCGCAAGCGCGTGAAGCTCTCCATCTCATGGGCCGTTGTGTTAAAGCTGTCGCCCAGAGGACTTTCATTCGTTAGTGCGGCAATAAATTTAGCGTCGGAGGCGGTTGATTTGGATGAGGAAGAGGTAAAAAGCAGATCCCAGCAAATAATCGGGCTCACGCGTATCACGGATTCATTCTTTGAATAAAAATTTAGGATAGTTGGCCCGCTTCCCTCACTGATATTGGTTTCCCCGCCAATATCGATGCTAAGGTTAGATAAAACCGGAAATGTTTCGGACAGGGGAACATATTCCGTAAAGTGCATCAGGTTTTGTTTTCGGTACACCCGGAGCCGGCTTGTATCCAAATTTTCCTGCAGGGCCATCCATGCTAATTGCGGCGTTATCATAATGGCCGAATTATAGATTTTATAATCGCGCTCTAAATACTGTTGCAGAGCAGGAATTTGCCCTAAGCGTTCCTGATCTATGGTACCGGTGAGCAGCGGCGTTTCCCATTCCAAAACTTTTCTGAAAAGATAATTCAGGATTTCTTGTTCACCCTTGAGATTTATCGGAACTCCAGACTCCGGCCAGACGATCAAATCGGTTTCTCCTTCTGCAATCAGAGAGTCGGTAACGGCAATAAGCTGTAAAAAGCCAGTTTCAAACTGTAGGTCGCCTGCCGTTTCATAAGAAGGGTAACCAGACTGCACTACCGATACACGGATTTCACCTCCAAAACCATCTGGCAGGCTTGCCTTCACATATACATTGTACAGCAAGGGGGGTAAAAAGAATACCGCGAAAAGAATTGCCAGGCGTTTTGAAAAGAAAACGGCAGGTTTTGAGGTGCTGCTTTTTCGGAGTTGCAGCCAGTCATCCAGCATGATAAAAATGAAGGCGTTTAACGCTATTAGCCAGAATGAAATACCCGTATAGCCGGTAATATCGATGTACTGAATGAGCCAGGGCAGCGCTGCCTGATTCGCATTTATTGATAAAATCGGCATCGCAAGGAACCGCTCAAGGATGAACCAGTCGAATGCCGGCCAAATAAATGCGAGCAAAAACAAGCTCTTTCTGAATCCGATCTTCGATTTTAAAAGATGCACCACCCAAAATGGAATGGTGAAAAATAGCGCAGATATCATAATCAGCAGAGAACCAGCTACAAAAGAGCGGAGCACAAAAGCGGTGATAACCAGAGAAAGAAAAAGGACGGAAAACAGATAGGTCCGTCCCAAAAAGGAAAGCACTGTGTCTGTGTTTTTGATGCTAAAGAAAAGGGGAACCAAACACACCCATGCAAGCGGAGACAAAGCCACTCCCGAAACCTGATTGGTTGCAAGACCAAGCAGAATCCCGCCAAGGGCACAGAGCAGAAGACTTAGAAGTTTGTTTTGTGATGCTGCAGTTTTCATATCATGTTATGCTGAACTTTTGTTAATTTTCTATTGTACATGATATGTAGCTGATGACGACTACGTGTGCCAATTAGCGAGACAAATATGCCAAAATTGACCTATATTGCGCTCAAAAGAGCTTTTTTCCTATTTAACTACCAAATGTTACTCTCCGCCATCTATAAAAATTACCATGCAAAATAACAGAGCTGCGACTCCGGTATTTCTTCTGAGATTGCTTTGTTCGGCTGTTCTGCTTGTAGGAATATGCCAGCATAGTTGGGCGGAAGAATTACCACAGGCAGAGCCTGCATTCTCCATTGGTTTACAGGATACAACACAAATTGGGGCGCTGCTTTTACGTACTCAGCTGGATTGGTACTTTTCTTATGAGGGGCCGGAGGTAATTAGGGATGGTATTTCTTTACGTGATCGAATACCGGTGAACCTTGAAGATTTTCGTGAAATTAAGGAGCCGGATGAGTGGAATAACTATGGCTGGTTTGAAGCCGTAATGGTGGCAGATTCAACCTTGGCGGGAGTTCCGTTCGAACTAAGCATCCAAAATCATGGACCTTCAAAAGTATGGTTAAATGGCAAGCTTGTGCTACAAACGGGCAACCCATCACGAAACTCCGGAGAAGAGGTATTATCACGATGGCACAACCCACATTTTGCCGGAATCACCTTCAGGGAGGGGGAAAACTATTTTTTAATTGAATACTCGGAACATACGGTTCCTATTGGTTTTTCGTGGTACAACAGATTTGAAAATGGGCTACATCTCGTAACACTTCCCGTGACCGAGCGTAATCAGAGAACGCAAAGAGGGTTCGTGTTTGGTGGTGTTTTAATGCTATTAAGTCTATTGATTCTGCTACACTTATATCTGGGCTTAAAGTTTAAGAGATCATATCATACGTATGTCTTACTCACATCTTTTTTTTTACTTATCCACGCTATTACGATTTACAGCGATACGTTAATAGACTGGACCTACAGCTATCTCATTTTTTTTGACCTCATTTATACGAATGCATTTGTCGTTGTAATTTATTTTTACCTGATTTCAATCAGAGCCTTTTATTCATTAGCCATACCATGGAAAACCCTTACATCGGGACTAGTTGTAATTTTAGCTCTGTCTACGGTATCTGTATTGAATAGCTTGGGGCTTAGTCCTTATATCAATGCTATAGTGGTTCTTTTAACCATAGCGTATGGTAGCTATTCTCTAAACGAGGCAAAAAAACTATCCTCTGAAAACCGGATACTGAGTATAGCCACGGGTTTCATTGTTACCCTCATCGGTGCTCTTTTACACACGCTTTTTTACCTGGCACTTGGTATACATTCAACAACCTTGCTATTGCTTTCCGGTTTGTTAGCCTACTCTGGATTACCCGTTTCACTCACATTTAACGTGGCCCAGAGCTATTCCCAGCTTTTAAAAACCCTGGATAAAAAAGTGAAAGAACGCACTGCACAGCTTGAAGCTTCAAACCAGTACAAAACGAAGTTTTTGACGAATATCTCCCATGAATTCAGAACGCCGCTTACCATCAGTGGAGGGCTGGTCGATAAGGTTATCGCTTTAAAAACGGATGATAAGATTGTGCAAAAAGAGTTGCCTGTTGTTCGCCGAAATTTAATCCGCCTTAATAACATGGTCGATCAGATTATTGATTTAACTAAATCGGATGAAAGTGAAATTACGCTTAATAAAAAAAACTATGAAGCGGATGATTTGGTAAGCATTTCCGTCGAATCGTATCGCTCAATGGCCGAAGACAGAAATATCAGTTTTAACTTTTATCCCAATGCAAAAGAAGCCGTAATAAACGCTGATCGGGATAAAATGGAGATTATGGTAAACAATCTGATTTCAAACGCCGTCAAATTTTCCCCTGAAGGAGCAACTGTTACCGTTTGTACAGATAGTTCGCCGGGAGATTATACCGTAAGCGTAAAAGATACCGGCCCCGGAATTCCGGAGGGAGAGCAAGAAATTATATTTGAACGGTTTCACAGAATTAATCGCCCGGAAGAAGACTATGTGGAAGGCATGGGCGTGGGGTTAGAACTCAGCCGTACGCTCGCACGTTTGCATGATGGTGATATTGTTACGGTTCCGGATCAGGAAAAAGGGGGCCATTTTAAGCTGACTCTCCCCCTTGCCGAAGCCTCTGAAACCATCACTCTTGAAAAAACTGACTCTACGAGTAACGGGTACACCTATGCTGTTACGGAATCGGCTTTAAACCATAACAATAAGGGATACCGGATTTTACTGGCTGAGGATAACAAAGACATGGCCCGCTATGTATCCGAAATATTGGGGGAACTCGGTGAAGTACACAGGGCAGCAAACGGGCTCGAAGCGCTCGAAATGCTAAAAACGCTAAATCCGGATATCATCATCACCGATTTGATGATGCCAAAAATGGGCGGTCTGCAGCTCGTGGAACATCTTGCAGCTCACAAAGAATGGAAGAATATCCCCGTAGTTGTACTTTCTGCGAAAACTATGGAAGAAGATA
The DNA here is from genome assembly GCA_022565805.1 of Balneolales bacterium. GTDB lineage: Bacteria > Bacteroidota > Rhodothermia > Balneolales > Cyclonatronaceae > Cyclonatronum. Next base: position 806 of record JAIULZ010000117.1, on the reverse strand, counting down.
AGCTGAACCTGCTACGTATTGGAGTGGTCGATTACATCACCAAACCGTTTAAACCCGATCAGCTGCTTCTAAAAACCAGAAACCTGCTTTCGTTTTATGTGCAGCGAATCACTCTTTCGATGGAAGTTTCGGATCAGGAGCGCGAGCAAATTGACGGACTGAAAGAGCAGGTCGCCGCATATATAACCCAAAACATTAGCGATACCGATATTTCTGTTGATAACCTCGCCAGAGAGTTTGCGCAAAGCAGGCGCACGTTTTACCGGAATATCCAAATCGAAACCGGCATGACCCCCGCGCAATTTATTCGGGAAGTGCGTCTTACCGTAGCACGAAATCTGATTAGCAGCAGCCCCAAAATGACCCTCGATGAACTGGCAATTTCGGTTGGCTATAAAAGCAGCTCAGGTTTTAAAAGAGCATATGAGCAGCGATTCGGGGAGCATCCGCTTGGCGGGTGATGGAGTCTCTGCAAGGAATTTTAAAATAACAGGCATAATTCTACAGGCAGCTCTTACCGACTATTAAGCCCGGGTCAGCTATTTGACCATCACCATTTTGTTGAATCCGTTTTTTCAATCTGTCTGCAAAGCCCAAGAAATAGTTCGTCATTGTGCCGAATTAATGAATCAGTACAGAGTTTAAATTAGAAGAATGTTTTTATCGGCTACCGCTATTTCGGTTCAGCAAAATAAATTCAGGCTTAGAACAGGAGTCATGCCTGAGGGCCCTTCCTAAGGCCAACTTTGTTGTTAACTCAACTTCATCAAAATTTTAAAAATCAGGCTTCATTCCATTTAAATTAC
>JAIULZ010000116.1 GCA_022565805.1 Balneolales bacterium | reverse complement strand
TTTGCTCCAAGGAAGAAGGCGGGCAAAAGAGTGGTTTTGCAAAGCCTTCTATTAGTTTTAAGCTGCAATAGGAGAGAGTCGCTTTTATTCGAACGGATTCACGCCCATTAGGTACCAGGCGAAAGCGTAGCGGTCTGTCCACTCGCTAATAACGGATTCTGTAGACCTGCCTGCGCCGTGGCCGGCCATGGTTTCGATGCGAATTAGCACGGGATTATCGCCGGCATGCTTGGCCTGTAATTCTGCCGCATATTTAAAGGAATGCGCGGGAACAACGCGGTCGTCGTGGTCTGCGGTGGTAATCATGGTGGAAGGGTAAACTACGCCTTCTCGCACGGTATGCACAGGGGAGTATTTTAGCAGGTATTTAAACATTTCTTCACTTTCTTCGGCTGTGCCATAGTCGAATGCCCAGCCAGCGCCGGCTGTAAAGGTGTGATAGCGAAGCATATCGAGTACACCCACGGCTGGGAAGGAAACGGCCGCAAGATCAGGCCGCTGATTTGCCACGGCTGCGACAAGCAATCCGCCATTAGATCCGCCCGCAATGGCCAGCTTTTCACTCGAAGTATAGCCCTGATCAATCAGGTATTCGGCTGCCGCGATAAAATCATCAAACACATTCTGCCTGTTTTTTCGCGTGCCGGCAAGATGCCATCTTTCTCCATATTCGCCACCACCCCGAATATTAGGCTGCGCGTATATACCGCCATTTTCCAGCCAGATAAGACGATTAATGGCGAAGGAAGGTCGCAGGCTCACGTTAAAGCCACCATAAGCGTATAAATAGGTTGGGTTAGAACCATCCATTTCGAGACCTTTTTTGTAGGTAATAAACATCGGGATTTTAGTTCCGTCTTTGCTTTCATAAAAAACCTGCTCCGTTACGTAATCCAGCGGATCAAAATTGATTTCGGGTGTCCAGTAGAGTTCAGATTCACCGCTTTTTATATGATATCTGAAAATGGTGGCCGGAAAGGTAAAGGAGGTAAACGTGTAATACAGCGTTTCTGCATCTACCCGCGCAGAAAAGCCGCCAGCCGTACCGATTGACGGAAGCTCGACTTCACGAACTGCTTCGCCCTCAAGCGTATACTGTCTAATGCGCGTTTGTACATCTATAAGATAGTTGGCAAAAATATAGCCACCGGCGGTAGATGCACTTAGTACATGTTCTGTTTCAGCAATAATATCGGTCCAGTTTTCTGGTGATAAATCTGAAATATGCGCCGCTACGAGACGATAGTTTGGAGCGTTTAAATTGGTATAAATTAGTAATCGGTCGCCATCGGTATCAATAATCGAATGCGTGTTATTAAAATTTCCGGCTATAGTTTGGATGCCTTTATCAGGATTCTCGAAATCGTAGATATAAAGCTCATTTCCCGTAGTAGATACCGCGGCAGAGATCACCAGAAAACGTTGATCTTCGGTAACTCCGCCGCCGATATAGCGCCTTGGAGTTTGCTCACCACCAAAAATAAGCTCGTCTTTTTCCTGCGGGCTCCCCAGCTGATGGTAATAGAGTTTGTGCATATCGGTCATTGCAGAAAGATGACTCCCGTCTGGCTTATCGTAGCTGCTGTAATACACGCCTTCGTTACCTCTCCACGAAATTCCGGAAAACTTCACATCATGCAAAGTATCAGAAACGGCTTCCATAGATTCGGTATCTATGAAAATAATGCTCCTCCAGTCGGAGCCACCAACCGAGATAGAATAGGCTGCCAGGCTACCATCCGGCGAAAAGCTTAATCCGGCCAAAGAGGTAGTGCCATCTTCAGAAAACGTATTCGGATCCAGGAAAACTTCCGCTTCGCCACCAGCTTCGCGCTTTCGGTAAACAACCGCATGGTTCTGAAGACCATCGTTTCTTGAGAAATAAATATAATCGCCATGTCTTGTTGGGGCACCTTCACGCACGTAGTTCCAATCTTCGCGTAACTTTTCTCTGATTTGCTCGCGGAATGGAATTTGTTCCAGGAAATCAAAGGTAACTTCATTTTGTGCGTGAACCCATGCTTTAGTTTCTTCAGAAAGATCATCCTCCAGCCAGCGGTACGGATCAGGAACCGGATGTCCGAAATATTCATCAACATGAGAACCGCGTCTGGTTTCAGGGTAGGGCCGGAGCGTCGCGCTGATTTCTGATGAAGCGGTATTGGTTTGAGACATACGGGTTTCGGTTGCTTCACTCAGATTATGTGGTGTAGAAGAACAAGCTTGCAGTAAGAGAAAAGTCCCTGCTACAAGCAAAACAGTCAGTTTCATAAAAAATAGATCTATGTTTGTGTGTAAATAGCCGGTTCATCATAAGGTAGCCGGCGCTAATAAAAATAAGTTAGTAATCTGTTAAGCTGGTTTTTTGGAAAAAAGAAGATAGATAAAATGTAGCTTTTAGTGGCTTGTTAAAATATTAGGTGGGAAATTTTTGAGTGGGAGTATTGAACGCGTATTTATGCCCGAATTAGCTTGATAATATGTTCAATTAAGGGTGTCATCACTAAATTAAACTCATGAAAAATATTAGAAGCAGGCAAAGACGGTTATTTTATGTTTTTTTAATAAAAATTACTTAACATGAATGCGTTATACCATTTAATCATCTTCTATGCAAAAGCTTTACAGCAAAATACTCGTATTCATCTTTTTATTAGCGATCACAGCCGAAGTTACTCAAGTTAAGGCAATCCCGGCAACAGATACTACAGATCCCGGCTTATATAGTTTTGTCGTGCCAGAGGCTTTTGGTGATGTTTCCATTTCTGCTGTGGCCACAGACAGCCGCGGAATAGCCTATTTTGGCTCTGTCGGTGGCGTATTTGAATTCGATAGTATAGAGTGGCGTTTTATACCAACTATTGCCGGTATTGAAACTGAGGCAATGACCACCACAGACCGTGGCCGTATATATGTTGCTGGAAATCAGAAGCTGGGTTATCTCATGGTTGATAACACCGGCGCCACAATATTTATGGAGATTAAAGGCGCTTATGAGGGCGATGCTGTCGTAAATATGTTCAGTAAAGATAATTATGTCTACCTGATTACCAGAAATCATATTCTTCAAATTAACCAGCAATCACACCATGTGAGGCGAGTAGAGACAGGAAAAAGAGCTATTTCCGGTGTCCTCTGGAATCAACATATATTTATTGTAGACTTGCAGGACGGAATATTCTTTACGCCATTAGATCAGCTGTTTGCTGTTTCAAGTGCTGGTATTAGTTTTATGCAGCCAGATCAGGTTAGAATGGTAAGAGCCCGAAAACTTGAACCCGTAAATAGCAGGGAGATGTTCGTATTAACCGCATCACGCGGCGTACAAAAGCTGGTTCAAGAGGGCGACATCAACTCGCTTAGGCTTATTGACTGGTCTAATGAAGAGCATCAATTTTTCCTAAGCAATCATGTGTCTTCAATGTCTCTTTTCCGCGAAAAATTCTTTGCATTTGGAAGCTATGGAGGCGGGATTCTGGTTATGCATCCCGATGGCAGACTTATAAGAAAACTGGATAATAGTAGCGGTCTTGCGAACAACGTTGTGCTGGATTTACTTTTCACAAGCCGGGGCAGACTTTGGGCAGTTTTACCGGGCAGCGTGGCCCTTATAAATATGCCTGATATTTCCGGCGATTCGGTACAAGGCGAGGAAAATGACTTTTTTTCGCACACTCGTTCTGCTACTGTACAAGAAGATGACACAGATAAAGCTAATCTGGCAGATGCCACTTCGGAGGTAATGGCAGAAACAAATGGTTTAAGAAGCCGATTAAAAAAATGGTATCGAAGCTGGAGCCCAAGATACAGGCACATAACACCGCTCGACTTTACTGGTGTGGATCCCGAAGATTTCACAACTATCTTAAGAAGCGTTACAGAAACAAAGGGAGATTCACTTATTTTCCGAGGAGCATTTTCAAGAGACAGGGCGGGAATACAGGCGTTGGCTCAATCCGACTCGCTTATCCATTTATTTCCGTTTGAGCTTAATGCATTTCGTTTCACCTATGCTACAAATCAGTTTGAAAACGCTGATCAAATTGTTCATCAGGTTTGGCTTGAAGGATTAGACAGGGATTGGTCCAACTGGTCTCCTAACACATACCGCGAGTATACTAACCTTCGTTTTGGGGCCTATCAGTTTCGCGTCAGGTCTATGAACGCGCAGGGTGAAGTAAGCGTAGAGTCTGCTTTTCGGTTTCAAATTCTGCCACCCTGGCATCAGGCGGTATGGTTTTATTTTATTCAGCTACTTATGATTATTTCCATGCTGATGATCTCCTTTTATCTCAATAAAAAAGGGAAAGCCTTTGGTGTTGCTCAATTTTTAATTTATCTGGTAATAGTTGTTACTTTCGAATATATACTGGTGTATTCCCAACCTATATTTTTTAATATCACAAAAGGAATTGCTTTTTTTGAAATTGGGCTTAGCGTTCTGCTGGTTATTCTGCTAACACCTGTAGAATCTGCCTACAAATGGTTCTTATACAAGGCAACCGGTCTAAACGAAAAAGACCTGCTGAAGCTGTATGAAAAAAACAAAGCCGAAAAAAACGCACTGAAACTGGAAAAAGGCAAACTAAGCATGAAAGAGAGGTACAAGCAGTTTTTTTCCGATATAGCATCTAAGGGAAGGCTTAATCGTAATTGAGGGAGTTGTTTTTTTTCTGGAAAGGCAGGCGGGCAGGAGAGAGGTTAAAGCCCGGTTTGTCACCTTTTAGAAAAAGTCAAATAACTATCACTCACCATAGGTAATCTTCTTCCCTCTTTAAAAAATAATCCCGGATTTCATTTTCTAAAATCCGGGATTATCTAAAATAAATGCTCTGAAAAAAATTAATCCGCTACAATAATGTGCAGGCGTGCGGTTTCACGATTTCCTACATTGTCGACAGCTTCAATACGAATGAGGTATTCGCCAGGCTCGTTGAAGGCAACGGGTTGTTGATATTCCCGGACCGGCTCATCATTAATGCGGTATTCGATTCGGTCGGCTCCGGCGGCATTGTCTGTCGCAGCCATAAATAGTCGGGTGCCAATCCGGTATACTTCCAGTTCTTCTCCTGTTTCGCCGATTTGGGTATCGTAGCTTGCGGTGTTGAAATTGGTGATGATTTCCGGTGGGGTATCATCCACAATCAGCAGCACAAAATGAAGACCTTCTTCATTATTCACCCGGTCTGTGGCAAAAAATGAAAGGTTATACCGGCCTTCATCTGGTATGCGAAGGGGGGATGTATATCTGGTTTCAGGCACATTGCCTTCAAGATCGTAATTTATGAATTGCACACCGGAGTGTGCATCTTCTGAGTCTAATATGATGCGAGTGGACGAAGTTATCCAGTATTGGTTCCGCTGGTTATATCGGGCTCCTTCGAAACGATAGCTGGTTACCGGCGCAGATACATCCATAAAATATCTGGCTTCGGTAGCTTCGCTTATGTTTCCAACCCGGTCTTCTGCTCGAAATTGGAGTACACGCTCCCCATTAATTCCCGGCAGGCGAAACGGGTCAAGATAGTTACCTTGCTGCTGACCATCAATATCGTAGCTTATGTGGCGCAGGCCAGACTTATTATCTTCTGCACTCAGGCTAAATTGCGTTCGTGCAGAAACATAATTAATGCCATCGCGAAGGTGATGGTCGCCTTCCAGAGATACTTCTGCAACAGGGGCTTTACGGTCTACATAGAAATCGAAGCTGTTGTGTGTTTCTGCATTTCCCACATTGTCAACCGAATAATACTCAAGCGTATACGGACCGTCTTCAAGATTATTAAGGTGTACTGCGCTACCCGTATAAGCGGTAAAGTCTGATCCTGAATCTAATCTGTACCAAATAGTACGCACGCCAGACAGGGCGTCTCTGCTTTCAAAGCTAAACTCGGCCGATGCCGCAAGAACATCATCAACATGGGTTCCTGTAATAAAATGTTCGGTTTCCGGAGGGGTAAGATCAATCTGAAACTCTTTAAAACGCGGGGTTTCAGTATTTCCTACCCGATCTACCGCATAGTACCATAGTTCTGCAAACATTTCTTCGTCTAATGCTTGTGCGCTGCTAAAAGCTTCGTAATCGGCTCTGTTTACAGATAAATACCGGGCTTCAACTCCAGAATGTCTATCGGTTGACTGTACGCTTGCCTTAAGTCCTTTTCCGTAGTAGACAATGCCTTGGTTTTCGTAGCGCTCGGCTCCATCCAGCAAAAGCTGTGATTCCGGGGCTAAGCCATCTGCCTGAAATCTTAGCAATACGGTATCTCTGCTCGCAACATTAAACCAACGAATAAACTGATTGCCGGAAACGTCTAAATCAATGTGGCTTTCGGGGGATGGGATAAGCTCATTTCTTCTGGAGATAAACATTTTTTGGAGTAAATGAGACTCGGCACCATCTTCTGGAGAAACGGCCAGCCGAACATATACGGGCTTGGATAGTGGCCAGAAGAACTCTCCCGATTCCGGATCGGGATATACTTTTAGCTCGTGCTCGAGGGGCGAAAGAATCGGTGGAGTGCTTTGTTGTGCGTTGGTTTTTGCAAAAAGACCGGCCGAAAGCAAAAAGGCTAAGCCCAAGACAATGACTTTTGAAAAAAAGGTATACTTGCTGATTCGTTCTCGCATGGTATGCATAAGTGATGGAATGATTGTTTTATTCAACTAAAAAACGGCGCTCAATTGTACGGCTGTTTCCAACTAAATCTGTAGCCGTTACGGTAAGGGTGAATGTTTCACCGGCTCTGAACCCTCTTAAGGGAGTAAAGTAGGTTTGTTCTTCCCCATCATCTATTCGATAGGTAAGTGTTTGTACATCGGTCATTTGATCAACTGCATTAAGTACGATGAATGTCTGTGGCTGAATTACTTCGATGCCGCCGCTGCTTGTTCTTACCGGCAACGGGCTTAAAAGCAGGCTAACTTCCGGCGGGGTAAGATCTGCAAGAATTTCAAAGCTGCGCTTTTCTTCCCGGTTTCCTACTCCGTCTGTACTGTAGTACTCAATTCTGTATGCTCCGCTTTGCGGTATGCGCAAGGGTTGTGTATAGCGCTGAGGGCGTAAATTGTTTATTTCTACCTGCGTTATGCTTACGCCGGCCGCGTTATCGGTTGCCTGTAATATAATTTGATGATCAGGTCCCAGAATTTGATTGCCCCGATATTCTATGCGTGGCCCCTCGAAACGATGCGTGGTTCTCGGGGGCTGTGCATCACTAATAACTTGCAATGAAAGAGGTTCGCTTGTATTTCCCAGCTGATCTTCCAGCGCAAATCTTACCGTACCCGCTTGTCCTGCTTCGAATTGAATAGGTTGGTTATAATTATCGGTAGTGCCATTAAAATTATAAGTGAGGCTTCTCATTGGTACATTACCGGATACGGCCTGTAGCTGTAAACGGCTTTGCGGATTTACAACATAGCCGTTTGCTCGTCTTACAAATGCCCCTGACCAGTTGTAGCTCAACTCCGGTTTTCTAACCTGATAGCGGAAATTGAACACTCTGAGCTGCTCTTTGTTCGAGACTTTGTCTATCGAATAAAAATAGATTCGGTTTGTAGCGTCTGTGTGAAGTTCATCGCTATACTCTCCAAGAGTGATTTCACCCTCATAAGCCCTCATATTTTCACTAGTATTAAAACTAAAATAGGTTTGCTCTACACCGGCTAAATTATCGGTTGCAACAAGCCTTATCTCAGATTTTGGCGATAATATAGATCCGGAAAAATTTGAAATAAGCTCAAGCCGTGTTCGTGGCGGAGTGGCATCAACCCAAAACCGGAAGCTTTGTTCTTCTTCACGATTGCCAACTCTGTCTTCAGCGAAATAGAGTATACTGTACATTTTTTGAGCTAAAAACCCGCTTAGAGGCTGAGAATAGGGCAGAAATCCACTACCGTCGATGGAATATTTTATTTCAGATACCCCAGTTATATCGTCAGTTGATGTAAGGTTTATGGATACAGAATTGTTAAAAATTAGCGTGTCTTGTCTGGCAACGCGGGGACTGTTGTATATTTCTAAGCCTGTAATGGGTGCGCGTTTATCTGCAACAACAGTGAAATATGAAACAGAATCTTGTATTGCCAGCCGTAATACCTGATTTTGTTCCCCCGGCAGCATATATCCGCTAAATGGCTGCTGATCTTCAGATCCAAAAAGTAAATATTGCGGGGCACTTTCATCCGGGCTGGTAGATAAGTAAATAAAGACGGGTTCATTACCCGGTACATAGAGGTTGCCTTCATCGTCCCGAACAGCCCTAAATTCTGTTGATGTCGGTTCAGTGCGCCTGAATTCTGCGAGTCCTTCAGAATCATCATCAATGGTAATAATCACTTTTTCAGATTCCGATTTGTTTCCGACGCCGTCGAGGACGTAAAAGCTGAGTTTGTATTTACCCGGGTCGGAGATCTGTATTGGTTCTGTATATTGTATTTCTTCTAATTCTTCTGCAGATGTTGTCTCTGAATTATTAGAGGTTTCTGAAAGCTCCCTAATTGTATAGAAAATTTCTGTATAAAGTGTTTCAAAATCATCTGCCTCAATGTGTAAGCTTGTTTGGCTTGTGATGGTGTATTCCGAACCATCGAGTGCGTACGACCCATTAAAGTAATAGTCTGCAACAGGAGGATTATTGTCTAAAAACAGCCTGATCTGCTCAATTTCGCTTCTGTTGCCAACCTTGTCTTCGGCAAAAAATGAAATTGTGTACAAATTAGATTCGCCAGACAATATAAAGGCATTTTCGTAATCCTGAAATTCTTGCTCGTCTATTTGGTATTGTATGTTGTACAGCCCGGAGTGTTCATCTGCCGATTCAAATGAAATGCTCGTAGATTCTGCTACATACTTGGTATTGTCGCGTATGAAGTTGGGCTCGCCAACTAAAGAACGTATTTGTGGCGGCTTCGAATCTAAAAACAATACCTTACTGAGAGTGTCTGTGGTTGCTCCGGTTTTATCTGTAGCAATAAACTCAATTTTGAATTCGCCATCCGGAACATCGCTCAGCCCAATGGGCACGACATACGTACTGAATAGATCTGACAGAGAGGCGATTCTGTATCGCAGATCGTTCGGACCTGACCCATCATCAAATATTTCAAAAATAATTTCGGATTCCGGGCTTACAAAATAATCGAAATTTGGTCCGGCTACGGTAAGCTCTGCTTCGGGTGGTGTTAGATCTCTTATGAAGGATGTAAATTCTATTTCTGATGTGTTTCCGACCCGGTCTGCAGCGTAGTAGGCAATTTCGTAAAGTCCTTCTGTTTGGATCTGTTCCAATGCTATTCGATGCGGCTGAAAAGGAGCACCGTTTACGGAAGCATAAATTTCGAGCACACCGGATGCTTCGTCTGTAGCTTCTAAGGAAATTAAAGCCGGCGGGCCTAAAAAGGGTACATCTGAATGGCTATCATTCCGGAACAGGGCTCCATGCTTAAATAACTCTACTGCTGGTGGTGTTCCGTCTGAAACAATGGTCCGTTGCAAAATGCCACCATCTGCAGTTTCCAAGGTAAATCGGGCGGGACCTTCAGGAATTTGTATACCATGGCTAAGTTTATCTTCTGGATTGAGTATTTCGGAGAATGATAAAGAATCGGATGCTTCAGGTTCTGTTGCTAATCTTAGTAAAAATTGATAAGGTAAATAGCTGTTAATGAAAATAACCCCGTTTTGATCCTCGAAAATACGTTTAAGATGTGTTTCGGGCGTGATGCCATTACCCTGGAAAATAATTGAACTGGCTAAAGAATCTGATGATGATTCTGCAAAAGAAACGTTTTCTGTATGGATACTTCCATCATTCTGTATGCTTGCTGAAGCGACCGTTAAGGCGGTAAACAGGCAAATAACAATAAAGGTTATGATTCTCACTCAAAAATATATTTTAGTGTAACGAGATAACAGCGATAATCTTAGTAGAGCGCGGAAAAGCGCAAAGTTCATACTTTTAAATACATAAGCATTTGAGATACTAATGCCCGGATCGGTTTGATAATTTCAAAGAAGTGGTATATAGATGTTATATCATTAAACCGATCTGCGATTTAAATTTAATTTTTTATAAGGCTGTTACTGCTTGAAGATCAAAGATAAGATTATGATAATTACATTAACGAAATATTGCAGTCTATCAAACTGTTTTTAGTTAAGTATTAATATAGAGAAAGTAAATAAATTTTAATAGAAGGTTTTTCAAAGCCTTCTATTGTTACTTCTGCAATTAAAGTTTTTTTTGCATTCTAATCGTTAATTTAATTCAGTTCTAAAAGGGAGGCAGTAAGTTAACTCACCAATAAAAGGTGTATCTACAAGCAATACTTGGAGTAGCGGATTTATTGAAGCCCCAATTTATCGGAATATATGATTTCTATAGTTGCATCGTGCCAAATACTAAATACAAATAAAACTGCCAGTAGCGTATGGTGTATATGCTCAAAAAAAGCTGGAATTTAGAATATACAATAAGCCGGAGCTTTTTAGTTAGACCGTTTACTTTGGTTATTCTGTATCTCCCTCAAAATAATCTACTACGCGTCTGGGATCAGAGAGACCGGTTTTCTTTTTGTGAGCAATTCTGGTTTTAATTCTTTCCTGAAATGCCTTTGCGGCATCGTAGCCATAGTTGTTAAGGAGGTAATTCATGGCGATTACTTCTGCGATAACCGTAATATTTTTCCCTGGCGTTATGGGGAGCTCAATTAGGGGAACCTGAACATCTAATATTTCTACATGTTTTTTTTCCAACCCGGTACGGTCTACAGGTCTTGCGTCATCCCAAAGATATAAATCAAGAACGACTTCCAGCCTTTTTTGATACCGAACAGCCCGTATACCAAACATGCTCATAATATCTACGATTCCCAACCCGCGTATCTCCATAAAATGCTTATTCATATCGGTAGCGGCCGATAATAGCACGTTGTTTTTTTTGGTGAGTGTTACCACATCGTCTGCAACCAGCCGGTGGCCCCGCTCTATAAGGTCGAGTGCGACTTCACTCTTACCGATTCCGGCTTTGCCCGTAATTAATATGCCAATACCGTATACATCTACCATTGCGCCATGCACAATGGTTTGAAGCGCAAACTGATCTTCCAGAAAATCGCGGAGTAAATACATGAATTTGACCGTTTCGAGCGGTGTAGTAAATACTGGTATTATTGCTTCTTCTGCCATTTTTAGCAATGCCGGTGATAGCTCGTTTCCCGCGGTTACAAAAATGATGGGTATATCGAAGCGGGTTAAATTTCCGAAGCTCTTGCGCTGTTCTTCAGTGGAAAGATTTGAAAGGTATTCACACTCGGTATTTCCAAGAATCTGAACTCTTTTCCAGGCGAATAAATGGGTATAGCCGGTTAATGCAAGCCCTGGCCGATGAAGATCAGCCTCTGTGAGATAACGTTGCATACATGCGCCTCCTGCAGCACAAGCTTGTACCTTCATTTTAATCTTCTCGGTGAGCTGAGATATCATAAACTCGACAGAGATTTTTTTTTGTTTGGGATAAACCGGGTTAGATCCAAAAGGCATATGTATTCCTGTGTTTTTTTATTTGACGTTTACTATCCTGCGTTATTCACAAATAATAGCCGATTTAATGTATTACTACGAACTGCAATTAGATACATCATTTAAAGTATAAAGTTCTATTAGAAGGCTTTGCAAAACCACTCTTTTGCCCGTCTTCTTCCTTGGAGCAAA
>JAIULZ010000115.1 GCA_022565805.1 Balneolales bacterium | reverse complement strand
CCGAACGTAATTTAAATGGATTGAAGCCTGATTTTTAAAATTTTGATGAAGTTGAAATAAGTATATGAAGGATATCTCTACTTGGATATTTCATAGTGATAAGCGCGGAGGCAGTCAATTAGCAGTTTGGTAAACCTATGTCAAAATGAACTTATGTTATTTCTTTAAAATTATTATATAAACCAGTGCGCTTATTATTAAAAAAGTTTTTAGTATTGTTTGATACTCACGTTTATAATGTAAAAGAATGCGAGTCATATATATACTCATCGCCCCGACAAACTTTCCTGATTACCGGTTTAAGATCCGATTTCTTATTTAAAGGATGTCTTTAGCCTGAATCTCAATATTTATTTCAATATCCTTATGTCTGAGACCAATATGAAGCAGCTTCATAAGACAAAGTGGCATTCCAAAAGTGCCGAAGACACGCTTTCCGCTCTTGAAACCAGCGCCGATAAGGGTTTAAACAAAGATGAAGCCGGTAAACGACTCGATGAGTTTGGGCCAAATAAGCTACCCGAGAAAAAGCAAAAAAGCGCTCTGATGCGTTTTTTGCTTCAGTTCCATAATGTTTTGATCTACGTTTTGCTGGCCGCTGCCGTGGTAACCGCCCTTATGGATCACTGGATTGATACATGGGTAATTTTAGCAGTGGTTATCATAAATGCCATAATTGGCTTTGTTCAGGAAGGAAAGGCGGAACAGGCTCTCGAAAATCTGAAAAAAATGTTGAGCCTAAAAGCTACTGTAATTCGAAACGGCAGCCGAACAGAGCTTAGTGCCGAAGAACTTGTGCCCGGAGATATCGTGCTGCTCGAAAGCGGCGACAAAGTTCCTGCAGACCTCCGCATTGTGGAAGCCAGAAATCTTAAAGTTGAAGAATCGGCCTTAACCGGCGAATCTCAGCCCGTAACAAAAACAACCGATCCGGTTGACGAGGATTCGGTTGTTGGCGATCAGAAGTCTTTGGCTTTTAACAGCACCATGATTACCTACGGTCGCGCTAAAGGAGTAGTAATAGCAACGGGCGAACACACCGAAATCGGCAAAATTAACCGGATGATGAGTGAAGTCGACGAAATGACGACTCCTCTGCTTAAGCAAATCGATGATTTCGGGAAAAAACTTTCTTTAGCCATTCTGCTTTTGGTTGCAGGGATGTTTGGAATAGGATATTTCTTGCATGACTATTCTTTAAGCGAGCTGTTTATGGCTGTAATCGGCCTTGCCGTTGCGGCCATTCCAGAAGGCTTACCAGCTATTATGACCATCACCCTGGCGCTTGGTGTGCAGCGTATGGCGTCTAAAAACGCCATCATCCGGAAGTTACCGTCTGTAGAAACGCTTGGCTCGGTTACCACTATTTGTTCCGACAAAACCGGTACGCTCACAAAAAATGAAATGACGGTTAAAACCGTAGTTACGGCGTCTGCTAACTACACGGCAGAAGGAACCGGCTACGCACCAACAGGGAAAATTCTAAAGGAAGACTCGGAGACTGAGGCGGTTTATGAAGGCAGTTTTAAACTCTTTATTAAAGCCGTAAGCCTGTGTAACGAGGCCGAAATAGAAGAAACAGAAAATGGCGTTTGGACACTAAAAGGAGATCCTACCGAGGGTGCGCTTGTTACATTAGGCAAAAAAGCAGCGGCAGATCTTACGGGATTTAAGCGACTCGACAGTATTCCGTTTGAATCGGACCATAAATTTATGGCTACCCTTCATAAACCGGAAAAGGAATCATCATCTCACATCATTTACCTGAAAGGAGCGCCCGAGCGCGTGCTCGAAATGTGCGAAACGGCGCTGGGTGATGATGGCGAACAATCTCTGGATAAATCTTTCTGGCTGGATAAAATCGATACCATTGCCGCAAAAGGTCAGCGTGTTATTGCCGCAGCCATGAAAAAAATTCCGGATTCTCAAAGCTCAATTGAAATGGAAGACGTTCGGGAAGGCCTTGTTTTCCTGGGATTAGCGGGCATGATAGATCCGCCCCGACCTGAGGCCATACAGGCCGTAGAAGACTGCAAAAAAGCCGGAATAACCGTAAAAATGATAACCGGTGATCATGCAATTACCGCGAGCGCAATCGGCAAAGAACTGGGAATATGTGAAGAGCAAAAAGCTATAACCGGTAGCGAACTCGAAAAAGCATCCGATGACGATCTCAGAAAGTTCGTTAAGGAATACGACGTATTTGCGCGAACAAGTCCGGAACACAAACTCAGGCTCGTAAAAGCACTACAGGAAAATGGCGAAATCGTAGCCATGACCGGAGATGGCGTAAACGATGCACCGGCCTTAAAACGAGCAAGCGTAGGTATTGCGATGGGCATTAAGGGCACCGAAGTAACTAAAGACGCTTCAGAAATGGTGCTCGCCGACGACAACTTTGCCTCTATTGCAAAAGCCGTGGAAGAAGGCCGAACCATTTACGACAATCTCAGGAAAGCTATTTTATTTATTCTGCCAACCAACGGCGCAGAAGCATTCGTAATTATGGCCGCAATCTTAATGGGCATTGCCCTGCCGATTACACCGGTCCAAATTCTATGGGTAAATATGGTTACCGCCGTTACCCTCGCCATAGCACTCTCGTTTGAGCCAACAGAAGCCGGTGTAATGAAAAGACCTCCCCGTGACCCAAAATCCGGGATTTTGGGCGGATACTTTCTCTGGCGAATTGCGTTTGTCTCCCTGCTAATTGGCGGCATTACGCTCGGTCTTTACTACTATTTAAAAGATGCGGGATACGAACTTGAGCAAGCCAGAACTATTGCGATAAACATTCTGGTGGCAGGTCAGGTTTTCTATCTCTTCAATTGCAGGTATCTACACGAAAGCGGATTTAATCGTGGATTTTTTGATAACAAAGCGGCTCTAATCGCCGTAGGAGCCTTAATTTTACTACAGCTTGTCTTTGTGTATGCACCGTTTATGAATACCTGGTTCGGCACAGAACCCATCCTTGCCAGCTATTGGCTATGGGCTATCGGCTCCGGATTTGCGGTTTTTGTACTTGTTGAAGCTGAAAAGTATATTTTCAGAGGGTTTGCAAAAAAACAGATTTAGTCAGCTAATAATTGATCGTGAAAAGTTTAGCTTTCGCATTTCGAATAGAAGAATCAGAAGTTGTAATTTTAAACCTGAAACCTGCTAGCCTATCATTTCGCTGTAGATAAATTGACCATCTTCGATTATGACTCTAATTCCTTTAGATAGTTACTATCGGCAGATTTCCTGATTTCGAAAACATCACGACTCAGGTGTATTTATGATAGTTTTTTCTGGTATTCCGGACTGCTTTGAGGTGTCCCAAATCCGAGGCTACATTGTCGGTCGGCCTTCGGCTCCGCTTTGGCACTGACATTATTTGGAATCATGCTACGAAACGTAAAATCCGCATTTTCAATGCTCTGCTAATTTGTTCGCCGTGCTCCAACCTGTTCATTCCGGGACGATTAGCATGTCGCGTTACTACTGAGTATTGATATTTCAATCCATTTTTTAGCCTGAACACTTTACAGAATCACCTCTTAATAATGCATCCCTTGCTACCCTACAAAATATTGATTCTTAGTTTATTACGTTATTTGGTACCGTAATATTTCTCAACTTTTGCCAGCCTGCCCCAGCCTGCCCCGACCATTCGGGGACCATTTGGGGACCATTCGTGTAACCGTCGGTGGGGTGCTTAGGGAGAGTATGACGGTATAAGTCCAAACCCGGAAAAAACTACATTACTAATTGCTGCCACTGACTTCTGACTTTTATCTACTGATCTCTGTTCCTCGGTCCTCAGTCATTTTTTTTTGCGAATTTGCGCACCGCGCTACGGCTTATATAGTTTTTGCAATAGTGCTTTTCCTTTTTATACTTTTTCAAAATTAAAAGCCACATGCTTGTTTTTATTACCTTTGCCGCATCGTTGCAAACAAGTGGATGGATTGGTGTGAAAATTATTTTGCAGCTTATTTATTGATGTTTATGCCCGCAAAGTGTTTTATTAAAAAGATTTCCGCCCTTACAGACCTGCACTTCTTTATTTTGCCGGATTAGCACTTAAAATTCCAATAACTAAACTCAAACTTTCGCTTGTATGATCTGTGAACCCGACTCCTTAAGCAGACCTGCCGGATACTATAGAAAAAATGCGGTTTATCGTTACTGTTCTGCATTTCTTCTCTCATTTGTCTGGTTAACCGCAAATCTCCCAGATATAGCCTTAGCTGATGCTCAGCAAGCCTATTTTATGACTCATCCGGCTCCTTCACCAGATGGCAGCATGGTTGTTTTCAGCTTTGAAGGCGATCTTTGGAGTGTACCCGCTACGGGAGGCACAGCAACGCGTTTAACAGCTATGCCCGGCGAAGAAACGCACCCCAGATTTTCCCCGGATGGCAAGTATATCGCTTTTTCTGGTGAGCAGGATGGCACCCGCTCCATTTATATAATGCCAACAGAAGGCGGCGAAATCCGGAGGTTAACCTGGCACGATGGCTCTAATCTGGTAAGCTCATGGGCATGGGATTCGTCTGGTATTCGATTTTCTTCCGACCGCTACAACTATATCGATTCCTATGAAGTCTCTGTGAATGGCGGTACGCCTGTTCGGTTAATTAACAATCATTTTTTTAATCTGCCGCATGATATTGCTCAGAATCCTACAAACGGCGATTTTGTCTTTAACGATACCTGGGAAAGCTTTCGGTTCTACCAGCGTAAGCAATATCGAGGGCCATTTAATCCCGCTTTGCGCAGTTACAATCCGGAAACCCAGGTCTACACCCGCCTTACTTCTCACGACGGGAAAAATATGTGGCCCTCTTTTGATCAAAACGGTAGTCTTTTTTATACCTCAGATGAATATAATGACGAGTATAATTTATTCCGGCTAACCGAAGATGGCCCTGAGCAACTCACCGGTTTCAGCTCTTCAATCTATCGCCCGCAGGTTAGCGCTGGCGGAGAAATTGTGGTTTTCGAAAAAGATTTTCAGATATGGAGCTATCATACGAGTAGCGGAGAAACAGGAAAAGTGGATATCCGCATCCCCCGAAATCCTACACTTCACCTGCCCGTTTCATTCAATACGGCTGGGAATATCAGCGCATTCGATATTTCACCAAATCATAAGAAAAAAGCTTTTGTTTCGCGGGGTGAACTATTCGTATCGGACATCGAAGGCGAATTCGTTCGAAAAATGAATACTTCTCCCAACGAGCGTGTTTCCGAGGTTCGTTGGCTGTCGGATGATGAGCTTATCTTTACTCAAACCCAAAATGGATTTTTCAATCTGTACAAAATAAAGGCTGATGGCAGCGGTTCTGAGCATAAGCTTACTTCACATGAAATGCATCATAGGAATATACAGCCTAATTCCGACCGTTCGGCCGTAGCCTATTTCCGCGGTCGAAACGACCTCATGCTCTACACTCCCGATTCTAACAGCCACCTTAGGCTGCATGAAGATGAGTTTTGGACCTATGCCAATCGCTCTATTAAATGGTCGCCAGACGATCGCTTTATCGCATTTTCCAATGTGCATCTTTTTGAGCTAAATATTCTCGCGGTTGAAATATCAAGCCGGGAAGTTATTCATCTAACTTATTCCGGTGTAAGTGAAAGCGCTCCGTTCTGGTCGCCCTGCGGCAGATATTTGTATTTCAACTCAGACCGGGTTCAGCCCATTTACCCAAGAGGAAACGATCAGCCCGATATTTACAGAATGCAGTTAACGCCAGTGGCTCCCCCGCTCAGAATGGATCGCTTTGATGAGCTTTTCACCTCATCATCCAACGATAATGACAAAGAAGAAACCAAGCCTGAGGTTAAAATAGACACCGAGTTTTTGCATGAAAGATGGGAGCAAATTACGCGCCACAGCGGCAGGCAGCACGGTCCGTATGTTATCGGGCAGGGTGATAAAGAAATTATCATCTATGGTTCTGCTCACGATGGAGAAGGGCCCGGTTTGTGGAAAACTGTATTAGAGCCATTTAAGGCGCATGAGACAAATAAGATAAGCGGCATTCGTAGCTTCAACACAGACATCATTAGCGCGGGAGATTCGCATTATGTGCTTGCCGGAGGCGATATTTTTAAACTGAACTTGAATAATAATTCTGCGGAAAGAGTCGTAATCGGTCACTCGTTCACCAAAAAGCTCGGGGATGAGTTTAACCAAATATTTTACGAAACATGGGCTAACCTGGAAGAAAATTTTTACGATGAAACCTTTCACGGTCGCGATTGGCATCAAATCAGAGAGTATTACAGTCAGTTTTTACCACATCTGAACAGTCGTGCCGACCTGCGCATGCTTACAAACCGCATGCTGGGAGAGCTGAACGCCTCGCATATGGGCTTTGCATCATCTGGGGAGGAAGAAAGCACTTACTACAAAAATACAACCCTCGCTACCGGAATACTTTTCGATAACGCCAACCCTTATCAGCTAAAGCGAATCGTAAGACATTCAAGCGCATGGAATGCCGGTTTTCAACAGACGCTACGGGCAGGTGATATGCTTGTTCGCGTTAATGGTAGCCAAGTCGACCCGAAGCAAAATCGGGAATACTACTTCAGCAGCCCGGATGCCGGCGGTGAAATGGAGCTTGAATTCCTTAGAGGTAACAGAAAAATTGTGGTGCGTCTGCAGTCTCAAAGCAGCGGTGCATTAAGGAATCACCTTTATGACGAGTGGATACAGCAAAAACAGGAAAAGGTTGATTCGAACACAGAAAAACAGATTGCCTACATTCACATGAAAAATATGGGCGCAGGTGAGTTACAGCATTTCAGGCAGGAAATTGCCCGCCAATTTGTGCATCGAAACGGCCTAATTCTGGATCTTCGGAACAATACAGGCGGAAATGTACACGACGAAGTTATTCAAATATTGAGCAGGCGCTCTTATTTAAACTGGCAGTTCCGTTCGGGCAAAATGGCTTCACAACCTAATTTTGCGCCTTCAGACAGTCCGCTTGTAATTTTGATAAATGAGCAAAGCCTAAGCGATGCTGAAATGACCACCGCTGGTTTGCGTCAGCTCGAAATTGGCACGGTAATCGGCATGCCAACCTACCGGTGGATTATTTTTACTACCGGGCTAAGTCTGGTAGACGGCTCCTTCCACCGGCTGCCTGCATGGGGAGTTTACGCCTTCGATGGTACCAATCTCGAATTAAGCGGCGTTGATCCGGATATAAAGGTAGAAAAAACCTTCGCAGACCGACTTCGAGGCGACGATCCTCAGCTTCAGTTTGCGATTGATTACATTAAAAATTTACTTCACCAAAACGGAGAGAATTAAGGTCCCGTTTTAAATACCCCAACCTCTTTTTATAACTAAATCTTTTGAAATGTACTTATCCCACAAAACGGATAAGTACATTTTTTTTGAATTGAATTAATGAAGGTAAAATCTGCTTTGCTTCAAATTACTGTCTGCAAATAAAAACTGACATAAGAATGCAGAAACAAGTTTAAACATAAAAAAAACCTGAAATTTACTGGCTTCGAGTTATGGCGAAGCAAAATGATAATCCATACATAATATGCAGTTAACAAACTGTGTGCATCTTAAGTAAGATTGTAACAATTTCGTTTAACTGCAGCTGCGAAACTCAATTTGCTGAAAACCAAAAAAAAGCAGCGCCAAAAAAATCAAATTTATCCTATGTATTCTTTATCAATCAGGCAGGAAAAGGAAATGTTGAATGCTTCAAAAACTCCAACAGGCCATTTATAACTTATGCGAACCCCGATAAAAGGATTGAGTGACTTCATCCGTTCAACCCCCGAATACAAGCGATACACGAGCGCAGAAGCCCGCCTAAAGGAAGATCAGGCAATCCATGAAAGAGTAACCAAGCTTAATGAACTAAGCGAATACTTTTCGGATGAACCCGATTGGGACAATGACATGGATCTCGAAATGCTTTTCGACATAGAGGAAAATATTACAGGCGATAAAAACGACACTAATCAGTCGGTAAAAGAAGATCAGGTGGTGGCCGAATTTGATTCGTTCATGAACGAACTCGAGGGTAACCCGCTTATCAACGAATTTTTCGAAGCCAGAAAGCAGCTTTCAGAATTACTCCAAAAAGTTTTTAGCGATATCTCCGCAGAACTAAGCATCGATTTATTCGATCTTTTAAGCCATCAGGAAGAGTAGTCAAATTTACTTATACCATTATTAACATTAATCTAATTTGGCTTACGTCAAAACTCAAATTCACATAAGCAAACTTTAGCACAAAAAAAGCCACGTGATTTCGACGTGGCTTTTTTTGTATGTGATGACAAAATCTAATGTAAATCACCTGAGACCTAAGATCTAACCTTATTTTCCAACATTTCAGACCTGATCTTTTACTTAATTATGTTTTCCCTGATCTTATAGCGTTTATCACGAACTTAAGTTGTAATTTAAGGCCGTTTATCTGCCAGAAATCACAAACTCTATTAAATTAAATTATTACCCTCGTGAAACTATCTGCTATTGAATCTTTAAAAGCGCTCACCACCCAGAAAAAGCAGGATGCTCAGCTTGTAATTGTGCCTGTTTGGGAAGATAAGGAGTTGGCCCATTTTGCCGGACACTTTGAAAATCAATCAGAAAATTTTCATGAAGCCCTCGCAGACTTTGATCCCAAGCCCGGAGCCGTACAGCTTATATACGGAAATCATTTCCGGGTTTTACTTATTGGTCTCGGGAAGACATCATCTGCCATTTTCCCGGTCATACTTAAAACTTTCCGACAGGTAGCCGCTCAGCAAAAAGCATTACTAAAGCCACAGGCGGCTATTATGCTGTCTCACCTCACCGATAAAGAACTACATGCAAACGCTGTGGTGAACGGGCTGGTTTGCGGGAGCTACCTCATTGGTACCTGGAAAAAAGACGCAGAAGACAACACGCATCCGTTGGATCAGGAAAACAGCGAGCTCTTACTCATTACCGGAGAATCCGAAGAGAAGAGCGTTCAAATACTAGAGACCGCAACGCGGGCATATCGTATTGCGCTGGCTCAAAAGCAGGCTATGCATCTGGTTAACGCTCCTTCCAACATAAAAACGCCGCCTTTCCTGTCGGAAACAGCCCGATCCTGGGGCGAGAACTACGGGCAGAAAGTAACAATTTTGTCTGGCAAAGAAATTGAAGAAACCGGTCTGCATGCGCTGGCGGCTGTAAATCGGGGAAGCGAATACGAGGCACAGTTTATTGTGATGGAGTACGAGCCCGAATCCACAACCGATGCAACCAAAACAATTGGGCTTGTCGGTAAAGGCATAACTTTCGACACCGGTGGTTTATCCATAAAAACATCTGCCGGCATGTATTTCATGAAAAGTGATATGGGTGGAGCAGCAGCAGTATTCGGTCTGATGGAAGCAGCTGCAAGCCTATCTCTGCCCCATCGGCTGATTGCCGTAATACCTGTTACAGATAATCTGATTGACGCGCGATCTTTTAAGCCATCCGATATTATTTCTTCATACAGCGGGAAGACCATCGAAATCATGGATACCGACGCCGAAGGAAGACTGATTTTGGCAGACGGACTTTCGTGGATTACCGACCATCATAAGCTCGATTATCTATTTGATTTTGCGACATTAACCGGCGCAACCGTTCGAGCAATCGGCTACGCGGCTGCAGGTATGTTTACCAACTGCGACGATACAGCAAACCTGGTTTACGAAGCGGGTCTGCAAACTGGTGAAAAAGTGTGGCGATTCCCGCTATGGAGCGATTATGATGCCGACCTGCATAGCGACGTTGCCGACCTCAGAAACCTGAGCGGTAAGCCAATAGCCGGCGGTATTTCGGCGGCCAAATTCCTGGAACAATTTGTACGCGAGCACCCGAAGTGGGTTCATCTGGACATTGCCGGCGTTGCATTTGGTGATAATGAGCTCGGAAAACATAAGAATGGTACCGGCTATGGAGTACGCCTGATGATTGAATTTTTAGAAAGACTCGAAAATCTTAAGTAAAAACTTTGATTTTTCTCAAATTTTAAGCAATATCAGATTTTGTTTGTAAATATATTAACAACAACATTGCGCTATTGCTTTTTTTTCAACTGCTGATTTTTGATAATATGCCATTTAACTACGGTATTACTAATTCGATGCGTTTATAAATTTTATACCTGAAACCAGATCGAAGTAGTTAAAACAGGCTTCAAACCCGCAATGAGGTTCTTCTGTACCCCAACGAATTATCAAATCAGCTTCAACAATTGCTTACGGGCGTTTATTCTTATATTCAACGATAAATAACATGCTATGAATTCAAAACCTTTAGTCTATCTCTGTATTTCCACCTACTTTAAAGGCGGAGCTTTTTTAGAATCCTGCCATAATGAGGGCAATACAGTATATCTGCTTACAGCAAAAAAGCTGGAACATTCACCCTGGCCCAGACACGCCGTAAAAGAGTTCTTTTACCTCGATGATGAAAGCAACTCAGCCGAAAATATAGATACCATTCTTAAAGGTTTTGCATGGCTGATAAAAGAAAAGAACATCGACCGGGTTGTTGCACTCGATGATTTCGATGTGGAAAAGGCTGCTGCCGTCAGAGAAGAATTCAGAATTCCCGGGATGGGGCAAACTACAGCCCGATATTTCAGAGACAAGCTGGCTATGCGTATGAAAGCCCTTGAAGAAGGAATTCCTGTACCTGCTTTCAGCGATCTTTTTAAGGACCAGCATATAAACGATTTCGCCGATTCAACACCTCCGCCATACGTTGTTAAACCCCGGGCAGAAGCATCGGCAATGGGTATCAAAAAAGTGCACAGCAAAGAGGAGCTTTGGGACGTTGTTCACGGCCTGGGCGATGAACGGCATCGCTTTCTGGTAGAGGCTTTTAAACCCGGTGATGTCTACCACGCAGACTCCTTAACTTACAACGGCAAAGTGCTTTTTTGCTGTGTAAGCCGATACCTTAGCACCCCTTTTGAAGTAGCTCACGGTGCCGGTATTTTCAGATCCGTAACCTGCTCCCCTTCCGACAAAGAAGCTAAAGAACTCGTAAAGCTTAATGCAAAAGTTATGAAGGGTTTCGGAATGCGATACAGCGCGTCTCATACTGAGTTTATTCACTGCCATGAAGACGGGAAATTTTATTTTCTTGAAACTTCCAGCAGGGTCGGAGGTGCGCACATTGCAGAAATGGTAGACTTTACAACTGGAGTAAATCTTTGGGCCGAATGGGCAAAAATAGAGCATGCCTCAGCGCTTAAAAATGATTATACATTGCCCGAGCAGAAAAAACAGTTTGGCGGAATCTTGGTTTCTTTGGCAAGATATGAGCATCCCGACCAGTCTTGCTTTAACGCTCCTGAAGTAAAGTGGACGATCAACAAAAAGTGGCATGTTGGCTGTATTGTAGTATCCGATGATGCTTCCAGAGTTAAAGAGCTCTTGGATGATTATGCAGGTGTTGTTCAGCGCGACTTCCATGCAAGTGCCCCTCTACCGGATAAAGCCACAGAGTAAACAATAACAGAAGTTCTTCTACTGCAAATTTAAAACAGAAAGCCCGCCTGAGTATTCTAAAGTATTTCAGACGGGCTTTTTTCTTAATAAATCATTTAGAAACGTGTTTGCTACAAGTTTTTTTTCAGGTTCTTCCAATAAATTACTATAAGGCTTTGAAAAACCTTCTATTTTGTTCGTATTCGACGCCGGAGCAAAAATAAA
>JAIULZ010000114.1 GCA_022565805.1 Balneolales bacterium | reverse complement strand
TTACAAGAAAGAAACTGCGTAACTCCGTGTCATACTCAGTGAAACTCCGTGCTACCTATTCAATGTATTTAGCCAAAGCCCGGATTTGATAAACTGCCCGGAAACCCATCACCAAAAGAATATCTCGCCCAATCGGGGTTAATTTGCTGGACAAACAAAAACGAAAGTCCGGGATTCGACAAAAATATCTTTTTTTTAAAACCGGAATCTTGCGGTGAGCTCAATATTTGGGTATTGAATACGTCGGGGTCTGCGCTCGGCTTCTTTGAAGAGTTCGCGGAATTCTTCGGGGTATTCGGTGTAGAGACGCGTTCGAACCGACTGCATCTGATACCAGCCATTTACATAAAGCTCGTTTCGCGCATAGAGGGGAAGGCGAATTTCTACAATCGGACCCCATTGTACGGTGGTTTGTTTACCGGGCGCTGTGCGGGTGCGGTCTATGGGGTTGCCGGCCGCATCCTGATCCGGAGCTATAATAGTGGCCCTTGGCAGGAAATCATATTTGGTGAAGTACCGCACCCCAACACTGGTTAGCACATTTCCGCTTCGGTGCGTAATTTGAGCCCTGGAATCCCAGGTAATGAGCGTATCGGTGGGTATTTCGCGAAATTCTTCCCAGTTTAGCCGGCCGATTCTAAGTTCACTGCGCGATAAAGATATTCCAGCACTCCACTCGCTGTCGATTCGGAAATCAGCGCCGCTTTCGGCTAAAAATTCGCGGGATGCCTGATCGTTTCTGGGTCTGCCGGGCAGCTCGAAGTCATCTACAGTGTAGTTAGCCCGAATCAAAAAACGATGGCGCGTTTGTATCCAGTTTGCAGGCTCCCAGCCAAACTCCGGACTAAATCGCACTGATCGGCGCCAGTTGTTTTCGATGCTTCTTTCAGAAAATAAATACACGGTATGGGTGGCTTCTCCCGCTAAGGTAAACTGCATCCAAAAGTCGTCGCGAAACTGATGCCGGTTGCCAAGCAATATCTGGAAATAGAGCTCGTCGCGGTCGTCGCGGTTCAGCTGAGGGGTGTCATAATTAAATATGCTTAACCTGCCGCTTACGGTGCTCAGGTTATTTTCGCCGGTTTGGATTCTGTTCAGGGTAAAAAGCTCCAATCGCCTCTGCTC
The DNA here is from genome assembly GCA_022565805.1 of Balneolales bacterium. GTDB lineage: Bacteria > Bacteroidota > Rhodothermia > Balneolales > Cyclonatronaceae > Cyclonatronum. Next base: position 10,673 of record JAIULZ010000114.1, on the reverse strand, counting down.
AAAGTTCGAATTCTGAAGAATGTCTGTGCGTCTTCGCTGCTGATCTATACTTAATGTGCTTCGGTTTAGGAGTTCCGAATCGCGGGTGCCAATGCCGTAAATAAAACCGGCTGAAAGTCTGGTTTGAGAATTCGGACTCGGATCTTCATACACGGTTTCGAAGCGTAAATCGAACTGCTGCCTGCTAATTCTGGTATTAAACAGCTCGTCGGTAAATTCTTCGTTTAACCGTATGTTTCGCACGGTTCTGGTTTGTACCAATCCACTGAAATCGATTCGTGAGCTTAGGAATCCGGCAATGGGAAAATAGGCCGTGGTATAAATGGCGGTGGTATCGCTTTGTACCGATTCGAAAAAGTCGGTTTGCTCGCGGTTAAAAAAGCTGCTTGCCTGATAGCTATCACGCACGTTTCTTGACAGGTTAAACTCAGACTCCATCCGGAAATCTTCGGTATCTAAAAGGCTTTGAGTAAGGAAACGCCAGTTTTGGAATGTTCGCGGCTGTATATCTCCGTAATCGATATGCAGCTGATGCTGAAGCATTAATTCCCCGAAACTGTAGGGATTAAGCTCGCCCCTAAGACCTAAAAGAAGACCCTGATCCCGGATTGAGCTGCGCTCGTCTACCAGAATTCCGGTGAGGGCTGTGAGGCTTCCCACTTCGCCGGGCACCCAGCTTAGCCCGGCTGCGGCCTGATCCTGACGCAAACTTGTGCTTGTAAGGCGTACCGAGCGGGCTTCTATAGAAAGGAAAAAAGGATCGGCCACTGCTGCGCTTGTGCTTAGAACCGCAATATTTTCATCCTGTATATTTTGAGGGCTGCCATCCAGCAGAAAAAAACGAGAGTTGAAAATATTTCGGGCTTCGATACGATACCAGCCGGCTTCGCGCTCGAAAGCGGTGGAGTAATTCCAGCTAAAGGAGTCGAGCTGCCTGCGAAAGGTGCTGCTGCCCGACAGGCCCACATCCTGCCCAAACGACTCTTCTGTTAGCGCAGCAGCCATCAACAGCAATAAGAAGATAGATAGAGAAGTTCTGATGTACGTGGGCATCGGGGCCGGATAGTGGGAAAAATAGAGTTAAACCATTGTAAAACTGCCCCGGCCAGATGGCTCATCGTTAAACTGCTGGCAGCTTGCACGGCTTTCATTCAGTTTGATTAAATTAGGCTTTAGCACAGCATACTGCAAACCTGTATCAAACGCATTTTCGGGCACAGCAGCCATCACCCTACACACTAAAATAACGCATGAACCGACTCAGTAAAAAGCAGCTTCAGCTATATGCCGGATTAAAATCTAAAAAAAACCGAACCGAAACAGGTTTGTTTCTTATTGAGGGGGAGCGTCAGCTTCGGCAGGTTGTGGAACATGGCATGCTGCAGCTCGAGGCCGTAATTACCGATGAGGCTTTTTTTTCTACAGGATTCGCGTATGAACTTGAGGAGATGGGGCGGAGAAAGTACAGAAATCAGGGAAATAAAAGCTGGCACTATTACACGGTGAGCAATCGGGAAATGCAGCGCCTCAGCGATACTAAAACGCCGCAGGGTGTACTTGCCGTGGCGAAACAACCCTCTGATCACAACGCGATTTCTCTTTTGGAAAAAGCCAAAAACGCTTCGAATGCACCTATAATCGTGGCACTCGACGGAGTTTCAGATCCCGGTAATGTGGGCACGATTTACAGAACAGCCGTTTGGTTTGGGGTTTCTGCCATGCTTTGCGGCTCCGGAACGGCCGATTTGTACAATCCGAAAGTGGTGCGCAGTACGGCTGGCGCCACGGGTGTGCTTCCATCGGCCGAGTCTGATTTGCCCGAAATTCTGCCTGTGGCTGCATCAATGGGATACAGAGTTTTGCTGCTCGACCTGCAGCCCGAGGCTAAGCCGCTTGGTACTTTTATGAAGATGAATTCTGAGGCCGAACCCTGCATTTTGGTTGCCGGAAACGAGGCCAACGGAATTTCGGAGCAGTTAAGGCAACAGTTTGAAGCCGTCTATATTTCGGGTAACCAAAATCTGGTAGAAAGCCTTAATGCAGCCGTAAGCATGGGCATTGTGCTGCAGCGATTTGCAAATGGCTAAACGAGCGACGATATTTCGATTCTATGTAGCTTTTTGCCTAAGAAGCGCTCCGCAAGCTGCTGAAAACGCTGTGGTTTGTCGCTCACAAAGCAGCTAAAGCTCCCCGTGCCGGTTTGCCCGTTTGCAAGGCCTTCTTTTTCGAGCAGGGCAGAGGTCATAACGGCAATAGAAACGGCAGAATCGATAATGGCTGTTTGCGGACTATTTTGCCGCAGTAATTTTTCGATAGATGGCTTAAATAAGGGGTAGTGTGTACAGCCCAGAATAAGGGCATCAAGCTTTTTGCCTGTAAAATCTTTCAGATAGGTTTGTAGCACCATTTCCGCAATTTCGTTATCTACCCAGCCTTCTTCGGCAAGCGGAACGAGCAGGGGGCAGGCTTTTGAGTAAATGTGGCAGTCGGGAACTTCGGCGCGAATCGATCGTTCGTAAGTTTCGCTGTTTATGGTTGCCAATGTGCCGATAACGCCGATATTTCGGTTTGCGGGCTGTAAATTAATGGCTGCGCGCGTACCAGCCTCTACTACATCGAGCACTGGAATGCCGCGGCGAGAGCAATGCTGCCGAATTTCTTGTTGCGCCGCTGCTGCAACGCTATTACAGGCTATTAATATGGCCTTTACATTGTTTTGTAGCAAGAAATTGGTGATTTGAAGCGCGTATTCCCGTATCGTATCAATCGATTTTATACCGTAGGGCACGCGGGCGGTGTCGCCATAATAGATAATATTTTCGTTAGGCAGCTGCTCCATTACGGCTTTAACGACAGTGAGTCCACCAATTCCGGAATCAAAAATACCAATAGGGGCGCTTTTATTTAGAGACATACACAGTCTTAGTAGAAATAGATTATTTTATTGATGCGGGAGTTTTTACCTGCCTGTTTGCCGGTATTAGTTTACTCCATTATGCGATGCACAAAGATGTTTCAGCAATATAAGGTAATACAATAACTATGCTTGTTTCCGCAAAAATGAGCCAGATTAAGCAGTAGTTCGTAGATCAACTATGGTAATATACTTAAACGGCGCAGTAAATAAATGCATTGTAATAAAAGGTTTTGCAAGGTCTTCTGCTATTAATTCTACAGCGGACGAGCAAGCACAACGCTTTCCCGGAATGTGCGGTTTCTTCCCCCCGATGAATTATAGGCTTCGAATACGACAATGTAAATTCCAATGCGATTTTCCATGCCGTTATCTCTTCTGCCGTTCCAGGTTAGCGTGCCATTGAGACCAGCCGGGCGACCGTCGGCAAGGGTTCGCACCAATCGCCCGTACCGATCGAATATTCGCACCCGAAGTAAATAGTCTGCCTGATTGAGGGTATAGTTAATGAATAGATTGTCGTTTTGTCCGTCGCTATTGGGAGAAAATGGGTTTGGCTCAAGGGTGATGCTTTCCGTGGCCGGAAGACCGCCGGGCTGCTGGAAAAGCGAGTTTGGCGCACCGGGCGTGCCACCCCGCGACAATACATTCGATCCCCAGTTTTCTGCGAGATTGCTTTCTCCAAACGGGTTGATGCGCTCCAGGGCGATGCCGCGGGTATCGGGCAAATTAGGATTATGCCAGGCGGCTTCATAAAAAACCGAGTCGATAACGGTGCTGTCGGCACGGGCGAGGAAAATACTGTCTGCCGTGTTGTTAAAACTTAGGGTGTTTCGATCAGCGCGGAAAAATTGACGCTCATTTTCTGCCGAAATTTCAAAAAACTGAGCTATGCGCGATTCGTTGAATTCCGGAGCCGGATCGGCGTACAGCACCGCATAGCCATTGGCGGGAATAAAACCCGATTCTGTAGTTACCGGAATAATCCGGCTGATGTTCCCATCCCGGTCCGGCTCATCATGAATAAAAAATCCTTCCAGACTGATGGCGTAGTTTTGACGATTGTGGAATTCCACGTATTCGCTTTGATCAGGAAATGGATTCCGGCTGTCGCTTATGGGCTGAAACATGATTTCGTTTATGATGACATCACCCGGCAAAATAGAGCGTGCTACCGGTATTTGGAGTGTTTCGGCTATGTTTCCGGGCACATCCGAGATATTGGAAATGTGTATCAAGTCGTCTTCATCCCCAAAATTGAGGGCTCCGCTGCCGCCATTCTGTGGCTGCAGGAAAATTCGGTCTCCGGCAAAGGGGTTGAATGAAGCAATTTCCAAAGGCTGCTGATTAAGTCTGAAAATAGTTTGATCTGTTGTTGAAATAAACTCGCTGAAGCGGACTTCCAGAAATCCATCATCGGTCTGCCTGCTGAATATGACATCCGGTGGCAGGGTGTTGGGCTCGAAATTTGCGTTTATTTCTCCCGCGGAATTTCCGGATGGATGCGTGCGCCAGTTGGTTTTGTCGTTAGAGGCTGCTTCCGGATCGAGTCGCTCCAGCGAAAAACCTGCCGGACTCCCGCCCCAATCGGGGCTGTATCGAAGGCTGTCTACCAGGGTGCCGTTGGTATTTCTGAGGAATATTGAGTCTCCGTTTTGGCTGAGCGCCAGCATGCTCTGCACGCTAAGCGTTTGGGCAGGCTCGGATCCCAGCAGGTCGGGGCGGTCGGTAATTACCAGATAGCCATTGGGAGGCAGACCCAATACGCCGCCGCTACCGCTTAGCTGAATACTCGAAATAGAGCGACCCAGCTCCCATTCATGCAGATTTATGTTGCGATCCGATCGGTTGTAAAGCTCAATAAACCGCGGAATTTCGCCGGAAAGCTGCCGGTAAAGAAACTCGTTTACAATAATATCGCCGGGCTGTGCTTCTTCAAACTCCAGGAAAGTAAACGAAGTGGAAACAGGCTCCAAAGAATTTCCGAAAATATCGGTGAGTCCCGAAATGCCGAGACTGTAGCTTAAATCGGCAGTTAAAGGCTCGGAAAAAGTGATGAATACCAGCTCTTTATCGGCAGTAATGGAAGCCACCGGAATAAATGGATTGATGCCGTAATTGTCCGGGTTTTCGGCAAGCTCCCGATCCATAGATTTGGAAAATTGCAGGGTGATGTTTTCCTGATCTGCCGCCACCACCGATATAAATTCGGGCGGACTTGTGTCGGGCGGAATCTCATTTGGTAAACCGGGTGTCCCCAAATTCTGAGCCGGTGAATCGCCCCAATTTTCGCGGTAAATACCCGAAACTTCGGTATCCCTGCGCTCCAGAGCCACCTCCGAGCCGCCCCAGGACGGCACATAGCGCAAGGAGTCGATCAGCACCCCATCCTGATTTCGGATTACAATATCGTCGCCGCCCAGCTTTAGTGCAGAAAAGCGGCTTCCCATATCAATTAGCGGAACATCGGCGAAAAAATCGAGCAGGCTGTTGTCGGGCGCGAGCACAACGAATTCTCCGGGCGGCAGTAAGTAGGAGCTGTCGGTTATTATTCGTCGGTTGCCGGTATCGTTGTTGGAGGTCCAACCCTGCAGGTCGAGCGCCTTGTCGCTACGGTTATACAGCTCGATATAGCGCGAAAATCCCGGCGCGGTATTGTACATAAACTCGTTGATTACCACATCCCCGGTTTCGGAATCCTCAATCACAAAAAAGGTGAAGCTGAGGCTTTGCTCCGGCATAGGAACCCCGAAAATACTTTCCACATTCTCTACGCTAATACTGTAATTCGTATTGGGCTGCATATCGGAGCCGAGGGTGAGAATTACTTCGTTAAAGGCAATTTTTTGAGCTTCAGAAATACCAATTCCCCCGCTAAGGCTATAGTTTTGTATTTCCTTAGCCGTAGATCGGTCGGCGTGGCGGTCGAACTGCAGTACAAGATTACTTGCCCCGGAATAGCTAACGGATACAAGCTCAATCGGATCAGGATCGGGAGTCGTAGTATTGGGCAAACCCGGTGTGCCGCCCAGCGGATCAGCAGATTCCTCCCAATTTTCCTGTGCGTAGCTAATGGCATCGGCAGAACGGCGCTCAAGGGCGGCGTTTTCTCCGCCCCAGGTATTCGGGTCGTAGCGGAGAGAGTCGATTAGAACTTCGTTTTCCGTAAAGATTTTAATCTGATCGGCGGAGGCGCGGTTTAAAGACGGGAAATTACCGAGCTCAAGATAGTTACGGTCGCCAAACCGCTGCCCGAGTCCGGCGGCATTGCCGGTAAGGACCACATACTCGCCCGGACTCAAGAAATAATCGGAGGTTGTGAGCCGGCGAATAGTGCTCGAATTATCCTGAATTCGCCAGGTATTCAGGTTTATCAGCTTTTCGCTCGCATTGAGCAGCTCGACATACTGCGGAAAATTGCCCGGCTCGTTATAAAAAAACTCGTTGATGATGATATCCCCGAACTCGGCCTGATCAATAATATCAAAAGGAAAAACGATCGGTTCCATTGGGGTTCCGGTGAGGTCACGAACGCCTTCAACCACCATTTCATAAGAACCACCCTGGAAAGAATCTGCAAAGCTGAGCCGAACCCGGTTGTCCTCTTCAAGTGCTGCGCTTTGCGGAAAAGCCGTGCCGTTTGGGGTAATGAGCTCAAAAAAAGCATCATCTATTGACTCAGGCTCTATGGCTTCAGAAAAAACAAGATCGAAGGTGCTGTTATCGACCACGTCTATCAGGGCAAGAAAAAGCGGGTATTTAATTACCCGAATGTTATCAAAGAAAAAACGATCGACCCGGGTGGCGGTATAGGTTGGACGAAGGCTAAACCATTCTGCGTTGGCATAGGTATTGTCGATAGCCGGGCTGCCTTCCGGCAGCGGATCGGCATCCTCATCCGTGCCAACAAAAAGTGACCACTCTCCGGATGTATCGCGAACTACCCGCACATTGTACCAGATATTTTGTTCAATAAGCGTCTCTCCGGTCACGATTACGTTATTTCCCGTACCATTATCAAACCGCACTATCCTGAAAAACTTATCGCTGCCGCTTTCGCCAATACGAACCGCATAGCCACTCGGACTGTCGCTTGTGTTTGCCCGGTCCGAAATCAGGAAAACGTGCGCGCGGTTTGTGTTCGAAGTGGTGAAGCCATCGAGGCGGACCGAAAACTCCCATTCGCCGTAGTTAACCGGCGATAAAGTGCTTAGCTGCGATTCTCCGGCCTCAGAAGCATTTAGCCGAAGCACATTATTGCCATCTTCCTCGACAATAATCCAATTTTCGGTATCCCCGACCCATTCTGGGTTTTCAGTAAAATCGCCGTCTTCAAAATCTTCCTCAATAATTACGGTTTGCGCAATACCGGAATTAAATGAAAGAAAAAGAAGGCATATAATAAGGTAGAGAAATCGTTGAGCGGCTACGACGGATATTCGCATACGAAAACGGTTTTAGGGTCAGAATAAAAAACAATGAAAAGATTCTAAAAGTAAATCTGTGGCGCCTGAATGCTTAAAAAGCAGCATGAAAGCGTTATTTAGCATCTGAAATGCCAAAAATGCGGACTTTAACATTTTTGATTGAGCGGTAGATGTCAGACCAGGAAAAACGCCCCAAAATACAGATTTTTCAAGCTTACGAATAACTTAAAATAATATATAATGTGTAATAATAAGAAGAAAGCTATAGTATGAATTTAGTGTTGAACTGCTATATAATTAAAATGGTGAATTGACCGAAGACCGAAGATGGAGGACCGAGGGTTGGTTAAGAAACGGATTAGTTTATAAAACTTAGACGCAATGCGGCGATATCTCCTAAGTCAAGATGGCAGACCGAGGTTTGGCGCGCAAATTTGTTGGACATTGAAAGTGTCAATTTTAGGTTTAGAAGCTCAATTTCAAACAGTGCCGTTAAGCACGACCGATATTGTAACCCCGCATGAAGGGCTTCGCGAAGCAGTCCGGAATCCGGCGATTATTTCTATATACCGTTCTTAATTAATGCGAAAAGTCATAAGACGGGCAAAAAAACGGTTTTGCCAACACTCACAGTAAAAAATGTTGCTGTTATACTATGAAATCGGAGCAGATTAGCAGACTGTCATTGCTTGCTATAAAATGTTTTTGGAAATTAAGGTTAGTATAAGTGTAAGTTCCATTCATTTTATTAATTACGAAGGCATTGATAAGTCATAAATGCATGTTCGGTTTACAAAGCCTTTAAACTGACAAACAGGGGAAGTTAAATACTATGAAACCCAAAAAAGTAGCGCTTATAGCCCATGATTCCAGAAAGCAGGCGATGGTAGAGTGGGCTGGGCATAACAAAAACATTCTTAGCAGGCAGCATCTATCGGCAACCGGAACGACCGGCACCTTAATCTCTCGTGAGGTCGGACTTGAGATTACCTGCTATAAAAGTGGTCCGTTAGGCGGTGATCAGCAGATTGGGGCAAAAATAAGTGAAGGCGAAATTGATTTTTTGATTTTCTTTTGGGATCCACTCGCAGCGCAACCTCATGATGTGGATGTTAAAGCGCTGTTGCGCCTTGCGGTATATTACGATATACCTGTAGCCTGCAACAGAGCTACGGCAGACCATTTGATTACATCGCGTTTGCTTGAGAAAATCGGTGAAACAGAAGAGGGAGAATAATAAATAGCGGTGAAAAGAAATATCTGTATTCAAGCAACAGGCAGAGTTGTTAGCAATGCATTCGTAGAGAAATTTAAAATTTGTTTAAACAATTAATATTTCTCTTAAATAAGGTTGGTTGCTTTTTATCTCTTAATCCAATAAATACATTTGCTTATAAGTGTATTTTTGGAACAAATCTGAAATTAATAATAGTAAATAATATTTTTCTTAGCTTTTTTATGGTTTAGCCCTTTGCAATGCTCTTATCAATTGTATACATTGCTAGTTGATTTGAAAAAATCTCGAAACAAAATAACCCACTAAATGCTAATTATGATGAAACTATACAGTTCTATAGCTCTTGCATTTGTATTGCTATTCTCTACAAGTGTATTTGCTCAACAATCAAAGCCCGAACTCTCGAATGAGTATTTCCCATCACCAAACACTAATCAGCACTCAAGCATCTTAAACGCTGTTTCCAGTGTTAACTTTAGCTTCCTTGAGTCAGAAGGTTACAGTGCAGGCTCAATTAACAACCAAAATGGTTGGGAGGCTGAAACGGGAGAATATGGAGCAGAAGGATTATTAGGTCCTGATGGCCGTTCACCTATTTTCACAACAGATTTCGCTGGAATTGGTGATTTTTCACTACACCCGGCTAACGTTCCTACAGAAACAAACGACCGTATTTTCTGGGCCTTTAGCCCTGTATTTGATGTAAGTGCTGGCGAAGGTACTACTATTGTTTCAGGATTGTTCCGCTTCACAGCTACTGGTGGATCTGATATTCGCTTTTACGGTGTAGATGACAATAATGAAGAATTTGCATTTCAGATCGTTATCGACTGGCTTGGAAACGTAGATTATGTAGATCTTGATCTCGGCGAACGTGTAAATATGGGTACATGGGCCGGTTCAGATGACTATCAGTCTTTTGAAGTTGTTTTCGATCCTGCAAATAGTGAAATCACTTATTTCCTGAATGATGAGCAAATCGGTAGCTCTTCAACATTTGGATTTTCTGAAGAAATTACTTCTGTTCGCTTATTCAGCGATAACTACCACGAAGGTGAGACATTTCACATGGATCAAGTTACCATAGCACGTGAAATTGGTAGTGACCCTGTAGATCTTGGTAACTTCGGTCTTCTTTCTCCTGCCGATGGTGCTGTAATTCAGGCAAGAGAAGGTAACGACTCTTTGATCGAAGTAACTTGGGAAGCTTCTGCTAATGCAGAAACTTACACATGGGTAGCAACTGTACCAGGTGGAGATCTGAGCGAACCTGTTTTAGCGCTACCTTCAGATAATGGTGGTACAGCAACAACGCTTACACTTACAGAAGGCGCTGTTTATGATGTACTGATGAGCCTTGGTTTTGAGCCCGGAAATTCTGTCATCCTGGATTGGGGTGTTTTCGCAGAAGCCGGTGATGAAACCTTACTATCAGAGGACGTATTCGAACTTATAATCGATACCGTACCTTCTACCAGTACAGGAACAGGTGAAACAGTTGAAGGTTTCGAGCTTAGCCAAAACTATCCGAACCCATTCAACCCAACAACAAACATTTCTTTCACACTGCCAGAAACTTCTAACGTAACACTTGAAGTATTCAACATGCAAGGTCAGAGAGTAGCTACACTTGTTAACAGCACAATGAGCCAAGGTTCACATGTTGTAACATTTGATGCAGCCACACTTTCAAGCGGTATTTACCTATACCGTCTGAACGCTGGCAGCTTTACAGCTACCAACAAAATGATGCTAGTGAAGTAATTTCATAACCAGCAACATTTAAACGTTTATCGTTGAAGGGAACCGGGCAAATGCTTCGGTTCCCTTTTTTTATGGAATGAAGGTTTGGTGTGTGTTGATTTGAAGATCCCAAATGAGCCCAAGCTGAAGCATGGGCTCTTGAGATTTTGCTACTCGGTTGTGATGGGTTTCTGGGTCGTAAGGAGTTTCTGAGCAGTTTTTAGTTACTGGGGCCCAGAGGTTAATGAAGAGATCCTAAATCCGGAATCAAGCTGAAGCATGATTCCGGGATGAGATTTTTTTTCCATTGCCATGCTTCAGCTTGGCAATGGGCCGACGCATGTTGTTCTGC
>JAIULZ010000113.1 GCA_022565805.1 Balneolales bacterium | reverse complement strand
CGCAGCTTAAATGGAATGAAGCCTTATTTTTAAGATTTTGATGAAGTTGAGTTAGTACCCATAAAGAGAAAGCTTCTCTTCGGTTTCCCCCATCAGAGAGTTTCAGATGCCGGATTAGTCCATAAATATTTCTTATAACTGGCTTTTCTTCTATTCTTGTGGGAAAAAATGGTTAGGGGATAACGGCTGATTATTCTTTTGCCACCCTAATTAATGCTCATTAACACGCATGTGAATTAATTGCTTTGTAAAATAACAAGATCAGTTGTTGCTTATTTCTGTCTTCCAATAGTAAAACAGCCCGGAAAACAGCTGTGGCCCATAAAGTACCGGGGGATCCGAGCAGCTGTTTTCAAAGCGGGCAAAACAAATTCTACTTGAGTAGCATCATTTTTCTTGTTTGTAAAAATGAGCCGGCGCTTAGTCGGTAAACATACAAACCTGAAGCCAGCGCACTGCCGTTAAACTGCACGGTATGGCTTCCCGCATTTCTTGTACCGTTTACCAATACAGCTACTCTCTGGCCCTGAAGGTTAAATACTTCGAGCCATACATCGCCGGTCTCCGGCAGGATAAAGTTTATATTAGTAACCGGATTGAAAGGATTCGGATAGTTCTGTTCAAGCGCAAACTCAAGGGGAACATCCGTACTTGGGCCTGTACTCGTAGAAACCATTATTTCGGTTACCTCACCCGTTACAATATCCACGGCATGCAGAGCAAGTGGCGCACCGTTTTGATTCTCTGATGGTGAAAGGAAGCCGCTTAGAGTGAAAATATACATTTCCGGCAAATCATCGCTATTATAGGTAAAGCTGGCCACCACTTCGCCATCTTCTGAGTCAATAATTTCCAGCAGGTACTCGTCGGGATCAAAAGCCGGATAGAAAAACTCAACAAAATCGCCGTAAGAAAACTCGCCGGGCGAGACCGAGCCGAAATCCGAAGTCTTCACTACAGTTACTTTCGGAGCATCCGTTACCCCATGGAAAAAATTCTCGACTTGCGCTATGATTTTGTTAACTGGAATAATATGGGGAATCTCGTATGCTTCGAGCGTGATATTTCTCCCTTCCGGATTTTCTGCAAAACCGGTGTCATCAGCTAATCCGGAAAAAACTATAGAAGAAGGTATTTCAACTGCATCGGGTGTAAGCTCTTGTTCAAAAATAACAGCATCGTCGCCGGCGAGTGTTGCAGTTACAGCAATAGTTTCGGCGCCTTGCAGCTCGAGCAACGGGCTCGCATTACGGAATGTAAGGCCTTCGAAAGCCAGCTCTCCGTTTACATAAACATCAATATTTCCGAGAGCAGGGTCTGCCGATATATGCACAAACTGCAGAAAAACGGGGGGAAACTCTTCTTCAACCATTACTGTCCACTCCCGGGTGTCTTCGTGTGGAACACTGAGCGTATAGCTTACAGGATTTGTGAAATCGCGTGCTTCGCTAAGCGATGGCATCGACTCTACGCCAAGAGGCACAGGTGCAAAAGGCATCAGGTTGGAAATGTTTGTTCCTTGTGGAACCGACAGCACAACCGTTGCATTCTCGGAATCTATAATTCCGGTAACATCTTCAGACAGGGCTGTATTCTCGTTAGCGAGAAACGAAAATTCGGTTATTTCAGGATTCAGAGCCTTAATAGGCAGATAAGTTACGAGCCCGAGGTTCGGATCGTTAGGAGTATGGAAAATTACGCTTTCAGCGAATTCTTCGGTGTTTTCTCCCCAATAGTTGCCTATGGCGTTTATGTCGTTAGACGTGTTATTGAACAGGGCATAGGTAATTCCTCCGTTTCCGTTTTCGTAGATAACGTTTTCTCCTTGATCGAATTGATTTCCGAATGATGGATTTGCCGCGCCCTGTATCGTGACTCCCCAAAGATTCCCAGATATGATATTTCTACGCACTACTGCCAGGTTAGTGTTCGGAACAGACGCATTAAAATTGAGCCCGCTTCCACCCAGGTTAGGCTGTCCCTGTATATTGTTATCTTGTATAATGTTGTCTTCGATTACCGAACTGATTCCATTTCCAGTCTGAGCATATCCATACCGATTCCCGATTATGGTATTGCCGCGTATGGAAACGAGAGAGGTTCCGGAGCCCAGCAAATTACTTACCGCTATACCACCGGCATTATCATTCAGACCAATAATGATATTATTCTCGATACGAAGCGTATCTCCCGCGGCACCGGGTCCCAGGTTTATCTGAGGTCTGTTGCTGTTATTCATAGTATTTGCTATAAATGTGCTGTTCGTAATTTGAGGCGACCCCAGCACGTTTGCGCCTGAACCAATAGCAGCCGAAGTATTCTCAGAAAAAGTGCAGTTATTAATAACAGGGCTCGTATTGCTAAAGGTAATAGCTCCGCCTGTAACATTAGAAGTACCATTATTTCTGATCACACAAGAGTCAAATTCTGCAAATGAGCCTATAAGCTGTATCCCTCCACCGTATTTTACTACAGTATTTATCATTTTTGAAGGGGCAGCATTTTCAAATCGAAAACCGCGGAAGTTAGCAGCCGCAGAAGTGGTATCGACCGCCGTAAATACAACCTGCCCAAAATCTGGATCGGAAATTAAGCTACCCGAAATTTCGATTCGCTTTCCTGCTTCAACCCGAACTAAAGCAGGGGAAAGAATTTCGAGTACATCGGTTGCAGATATAATTAAGTCCTGATTAATAAGAAAACCATCCTCATCCTGCACCACAACACCGCCCGATATTTCTGCAAGATCTTCAAGGGTGAAGGTCGTACCGTCTCCGGGACTGCTATACTGCGCGAAGCCCTGTTGTTGGAATACAAAGATGATAAAAGCCAAAATCAGCAATTTGATTGTACAGGTGTCTTGTAGAAATCTGATCATAATATTGGGTTTGTTGAAAGTTTGAAGCTCGAACTGCCAGCAAGATTATTAGACGGCTTTGCAAAATCATACGTTTAATCGTCTTCTTCCGCTTAGTAATTCAAATAATTAGGGAAGTGCCATTTAGATTAAATTAAAGTAATAATTGATTAACTGAAAAAATCACATCAGTCTAAATTTTACGGTGATTTAAACACCTTTACAGTACTAACCAAAAATTAGCTACATACATACCATAAAGCTAATATTTACTATTGTCTTATAGAAGGCTTTGAAAAACCTTCTATTTTGTTCGTATTCGACGCCGGAGCTAAAATACTCTCAGAGTACTGTATTTATAATTACAGATATAAAAAAAGGCGGCAACCCGGAGGTTGCCGCCTTATACAAGCTTCTTAAGTAAGCTGAGTAATTTTACTCTGCAAAATACTTAAGTAATCCTGATTTGGTCATTACATTACTTAACCAACATCATCTTTTGTGTTTGAACGAAGCTACCAGCCTGCAGTCTGTACAAGTACATTCCTGAGGCAAGACGACTCGCGTCGAACACAATAGTGTGATGCCCGGCATTTTGCTGACCACTAACCAGTGTTGCAACACGCTGTCCCTGCAGATTGTACACTTCAAGTCGTACTTCGGCAGCTTCGGGCAGTGCGTATGAAATATTGGTTGTTGGGTTAAACGGGTTAGGATAGTTCTGGTTGAGCGCAAACTCTGTTGGAACATCCATTTCAGGCTCTGTGCTTGTATCCATCATATTGTTGAAGAATACAACATCCAGATTCTGATCTTCGCCTGTTAGTGTAAGAACACGGTTATTGGTACCGCCTTCTCCAACTACATCATCTTCCCAGCCATCATTTGGCAGGTCGCGATCATCGCCGGCTACAATATAGTACTTGTATTCCAGCGTTGATCCGGCTTCGCCTTCAAGCTCATAAGTAATCTGGAAGATACCGTCTTCGTTTGGCACAAGAGCATCGCCTTCGATTACAGACCAATCGTTAAAGCCACCGCGAACGTAAACTTCGTCGCCAACAGCAGGGTTGAAGTTACCCAATACTTCCTGAACGCTCATGTCTAGGTTAAAGGTAACAGCCTGAAGTTCAACTTCATCTGCGGTTACACTAATTGCAACAGGAATTACGCCAACCGGAGTAGCCGGAGAATTCGTAGTAATCACGATTTCTGCGTTATACTCGCCAGCTTCCAGCTCTTCTGTATTTGCAATACCGTTAACTTCAACAGTCTCGCCGGCAGCAACTGTTCCTTCAGATGGTTCGAACACAAACAGGCCATCGCCAGCTGTACCAACCACGTTCAGAATCAGGTGAGCATCGGGGAAACCAATTGAGCCATAGGTGGCAGGCTCGTTAATTCCACAAGCTTCAGAAGCAATGTAGGAAGGAGCCGTTTCGCCCGCGCTGTTTGTTCCTGGGAACAGGTCATTACCAGTAGATTCTTCCACGAATGCTTCTACAACGATAGTAGATCCGGCTTCAACTTCTGCACTCATCGGAATGGTAATTACGGTTTCATCATCAGCTCCGGTAACGGTAACCTGAGAAGAAGAGCCAAGCAGGGTCAAGTTTGCAAATGTAAATGAACCCTCGAGCAAGTAGACTCTTGCTTCAACAGGAAGTGATCCTTCTACGGTTTCAATACCAAACTGTACGGCCGTAACTTCAAAGCCACTATCGATATCAAAATCGGTTAGGGTGTAAGTACGCATGAAGCTGTTGGCAGCTGTACCAGCGGCACTACCACAACGAACACCGTTTAATGGCTCTACAACCTGAGATACAGAGTGAGTTAGAATGAACTCATCATCCATAATACTCCGGTTTACAAAAGCTTCGCTTTGAATACCGCCACGAATGTTTTCTGGTGCCGTTGTATTGAAGGAAAGCTCGCTTGTGCCAGTAGAACGACCTGCTGCGGCTTCGCTTGTTTCAACTTCTGTAACACTTCCACCTGGAGCAATAAGTCTGCTATCATCAGATACCAGTCCACCACCAAGGCTGAAGTTAAACGGAGCTACACCGCTGTTAGAAATACTGAAGCTAAATGTACCATTGGCACCTTCGTCTACAGTAATTGCAATAGACTCAGGATCGAACTCAAGTTCACCCGGCTCTACACCAGCTCCGGAAAGAGCTACGGTTGCATCGCCTGCATTGCTTTCAAAAGTAAGCGTAGCATTGATATCGCCTGAGGCAGATGGAGCGAAGGTTACTTCAACAACCAAAGACTCACCAACAGGAAGTTCGAATGCATCTACTGATGCCATGAAATCATCGCTATCGGCAGAAACAGAGGTTACAGAAAGTACATCCGAGCCTGTGTTAGACACGGTAACTTCAGCAACAGCTTCTTCACCAATTACAATGGTATCGAAATCAAGTGCATCAGGATCAACAGCGATTTCAGGAGTACCTTCTACTGTTAAAGTAGCTGGAATTCCCACTTCGAAATTGTTCGGATCGTTTGTAAGTACGTTAAGTAAGCCGAAATATTCGCCACCAATTAAGCCGGTTGCGTCGAATGTAAGAGAAATTACTTCAGATTCGCCTGCACCAAGAGATCCGGATGAAGGAGAAGCGTCTGTAATAAACTCTGCGCCCTGGCTTACGCCAATCAGAGATACGCTACCCGTCCATGATGATAAACCACCAGGATTCCACATGTGTCCGATTGAAACAAATACGCCGGACATATCAAGCGGAGTCGGGATATCTATGGTAGTTTGAACAGCTGTACCCGGTGCGCCACTGCTACCAGTACCCCACGCGATTCTGCTTCCAGCCGGGCCATATTGTGTAAGACCACCAACCTGAAGTAATACTACATCAGGATTAATTTCAGCACCTGTTTCAAGGGGCTCGGTAGTAAACAGAACACCAAAGTCGTTGGCCCATGTTCCGCCTTCTGCTGCATCAATTACGAAATCTGCAGCTACAGCTGTTAGCTCACCTGAAAGACCATCCGCAACAGTAATTACTTCACCGCCGCTTAATGTAAGTCCATCAAATTCGATCAGGAATCCATCATCCATCAAAGAAGCATCTGAAGAAGCAGTTTCAGCCATAGCCTCAAATTCAGCTATAATCTGCTGATTTTGCGGTGTAGGATCAATTTGCTCGCCAGCAAGGTGTCTGTTAATTACAAATCTTGCATTATTGGCGGCTGCCTGTGCATCGCTAGACTCGAAAGAAGAAACAATACGCTTAATCATTTGTGCTCTTACAGCATCAAAAGCGGGGTCGTTTCCATCAAGAATACGATCCATGATGTAATCTGGGAATGAGAAGTCGAGTGTACCGTCGCCATCGTTAGTGATGGTTAACTCAACTACATCTGTTTCATCAGAAGCTAAAGTTACTTCCAGTTCTTCCGGATCAGAGGAGAACAATGGAGAAAGCACACCTTCACCGGATAGTGATACGGTTTGCTCAGGGTTGTTTCCATCAGTGCTGGAAACAGTCATTGTTCCTTCAAAAGTACCTACTGATTCAGGAGCAAATGTTACAGAGAAAGACTCACTGGCACCAGAGGCGATAATTACGGCATCTTCAAAATCGATTGAGAAAGCGTCGTTATCGATAGATACATTAAGTACAGCAAGGTTAGAAGCACCAGAGTTGGTAAACGTAACCATTTGTGTGCTGCTAAAACCTTCTACAACGTTGCCATAGTTTAGCTCAGATGGCGATATAGTTAGAGCCGGGCCAGTAGATGGCTCAACTTCTACTACGGTACCATCGGCAGTAACAATTACAAGTGCGAAAGACTCGCCATCGTTATTGTCGCCCGGGCTAAGGAAACCGGAAGCGTAGATACCAGCAGCAACGCCACTAAGACCGCTTGCATCAGCAAAGAAAACACCAACTGGTGAAGATGATCCTGCAGGGCGTACTTCAATTACATAATCTGCAGCAGGCACGCTGAAATAATCTGAGAAGTCGCCATAAACAACGCCTTCAAGGATATTGGTATCCAGTTCACGCACGAAAATATCTACAGCAGGAGCATCTGTAGCACCATGATAAACGAAGAAATCGAAGTCGCCTTCGCCAGCCTCAGTTTGCAGGTCGCTTAATAGAACGAGCTCTGCGGCAATTTCTTCGCCATTCGGATTCGGTGCAAAATTCGATGGATCTGCAACACCCTGGGCTACCAACGAGTAGTTACCGCCTTCAGATGGTGTAAATGCGGAAGTAAGGAGAGCATCTGTTTCACCAGGAGCGGTAATCTCTACAGTATACTCAACTTCTGCATCCAAGGTTAGAAATGGAGTGGCATCACGGAATCCAAAACCGGGAGCAAACAGGTTTCCGTTTACGTAAATATCAACCTCAGCAAGGGCCGGATCTGCGGCATTATGAAATACCTGAAGATTAGCAAGTGAAAGAGATGAGCCTTCGCCTTCGATATCAATAAACTCAATCTCTCCAGACCAAACATTTCCGGAACCTGAGTTCCATCCGTTACCAACCCAAACATACAGACCTTCAAGGTCGATTGGGTCTGTTAGTACAGCTGAACCAGATACAGGCTCGGTTGCACTACCGCCATTTGGCCAGTTTATGCGCTGAACTGCACCATAATTACTGAAACCACCAACTTGAAGAAGAAGGTTAGATTCATCACCAAGATTTGGTTGATCTGTTACTAAAACAGCAAGATCGTTTGTCCAGGTACCACCGGCAGCAGATAGTAGCTCAAAATCACCAACTAGCTCAGTAAGTGTTCCTGTAAACCCATCTTCGCCAGTAATATTCAAGAACTGACCGCCATCGAGTGGTACTTCATCTATAGTATGTACAAAAGCACCGCCCGGGGCATCTGTCGGTATACCAAGTACAGCGAGTTCATCTATAACCCACCACCAGGCCCAACTTCCGCCATCATCATACACAAAACGGAACCAAACCTGGCTTTCGCCGGCTAAGGCATCTGTTACATCAAATGTTAGCTCAGAGAACCTGTCATTACTATCCAGAAAAGCAAGTTCTTGCCAGCTACTGTTATCGACACTCCATTCAATAGTAGCTGAAGAGTTACCGAGGTGGCGATAATCGTGGCTAACAAATAAACTTATGGTCTCCAGACCTGAAATATCGATTGCTGCGGTAGTTAGCGTTGTAGCTACCTGGCCCGCTTCAGAACCAGCTGCATCAGAATCTGCAATCATGAAATCGTCATATTCTTCGAAATCTGCAGGGTTACCAAGCTCCCATGCAAATTCGCCTTCATTAATAACGATAGACCATCCATCGGGTATACCACCGGAAAAATCTTCGAGAAACACAATCTCATCATCCATGAGATTTGCAGGGTTCACAGAACTTCTGTTTACATCCCTGAGCACACGATTCATTTGATCGATTATTTGCTGCTCAGCAGGGTTTAAGTCTGTAATTCTCTTGTTTGAGTAATCTAAAATTAGCTGTAACGCATCTGCATCAAAGCTATATAGTAAAGCAGGAGAGATATTATTCAACTCCTGTAAATCCTGAGATGAAAAGCGCTGTAGCAGGGCTTCCCTATCTGCAGAACCCGTTTCCTGCAGATTTTGAATTGAGCTTAATGACCTTACCTGTGCATCAACCTGATGGAATGATGCCATGGTGACAAGTAATGCCACAAAGAATCCAAATCCGCTTTTCACGATATGGTGAAAATGTATCATATGGGTTTGTGGTTTTGTTATGTATTGATATTTCTGCACGAAAAAAGCATGGACCTGATCATACCGTAAATTGAACCCCATTTTTAAGACCCGCATCGACAAAAACTAATAACATTTTTACCTAAATACAGGCCTGCATAAATGGATGTAATTCTATTGTAACAATACGACCAGACGTTTAATAATACTTTCCGCGCGCAAGCTTATTTTGTTACACAGCCTCAAGATACGTTTCACAGTGTAAAAGGCAAGTATTTAACAAAAAGGAGCCATATTTTTTTAAAAACAATTTAATTTACATTGTTTTAATATTTAATTTACATTATATATTGATTATTAAAACAGCGTCTATAAATAATTCAATTGCAACCTCTTGCCTTTAAAAAACTATTAACATCTCTGTAAATGATGAGTATGTTCAAGCAAAAATTTTATATTTAAAATTCATTTTAATTCATAAAATGAGTAATTAATTAACATTATAAATATCAATAATCATTCAATTATGAAATTTTTGATGTATAAAATTTAATAATTGAATTTTGCTATAAGAATCTAAAGTTTGTACAAATAATCAATCAATAATAAGTAATTAAAACCGTATTTTTATTTTTTATATACGTACTGTTCATTCAGAACAAAAGTTTGTCTTTAATTTTTCCTCGACTATGTAATTTGTAAGGTTTTCGGCCCATCGAAGAGATTCTCTTGCCTACGAAACCTATTTGTTTAGCAACACACTATGGGTGCCAATAGCTTTAGACCTCAAAGCATTTTAAAGAAAAGGAGAAATGACATTCAATCTTAAACTACGAGTATTAATATATAATAAATAAACTATTATTAATTAATGCTTTATAAAATAAATAAGTACTTTTCATGCACAGGCTTCACACAGGCAGGTGTACCTGAATGAAATATCATTTTGTTCCATTATTTTAGTCTATATACCCTTTTTCAACATACTTTATTTTAATGCATGACCTACTATTAAACATAGTTTACTGAAAACTATCAAGACCACTTTTGAATGAAACCCTACAACAAATTATTGTGTAATTTTAATTATTTGTACTAATACTTTACAGAAAAAAGAAACCGTATCGATTTATATCATCTATATTAAATTAAGCGCCTCTCTCTCCAAGCTGTTTATCGAACTCTGTTTTTTTCCGCACCCCTTAATTTACACGTTATACCAAACCCGAAACAGTTACTGGTATTTCAACTAGTACAACTCCTCACCTATTCAACATACAATAGCTACCTTTATATATATACAGACAGACTCTTCATATAATCGAGCCATCACAACCGTCAACTTAATTTGGAATGAAAGGGTCAGTTTTTTAGTAGTGGTCCAATTTTGAAATCTGGCATAATTGATACATAATTTTACTTTCTTATAATTAAGTAAATTTATTCAGGCTTTCAGTGCTGTTAAAATTTCATATCACTTCTTGAAAGAATAGGCATGATCAGGTGTTTTTGCGAATATCTTGACCTCTTTTTAAGTTTATTTCATTACAAAGTTTCTATTACCCGATCATGTTGCAAGTAGTTAGCACCAAACACCCTACTTTGAATTCATTAAGCCGGGATGAGTTATAAAAGTGATATGTGATTCAATAATTGTGGTTATTACTTTAGTGTTTCTCACCAATAAAAACGGATCGGGAGCTGGTAGCCTTATCGTAACATACCTGTCAAAAATCGCGATAATCATAAGCGCAAAAAAATTTCAAATTTGGCTGTATTTAACTTCAGATAAGAAATAAAACCTTAGCCGCCGACGCTTCGGACTTGATTATTTCATTTATGCGATAATCAAGAAGACGTACCAAGAGTCGATTTAAAAACCTTTTATAAACACAAAAGCCCGGCATATAGCCAGGCTTTTGTATTTATTATAGTAATTGACGGGATTAAGCTATGCTTAAAACCCGGAAGTACCTGATCTTATTTAACCAGCATCATTTTTTGTGTCTGCACAAAATTTCCGGCCTGCAGCCTGTACAAGTACATACCTGAAGCAAGGCGGCTGGCATCGAACACTACGGTATGATGACCGGCATTTTGCTGACCGCTAACCAGTACTGCAACCCGTTGTCCCTGCAGGTTAAATACCTCAAGGCGTACTTCGGCAGTCTCTGGCAGGGCATATGCTATATTGGTTGTTGGGTTAAACGGGTTCGGATAGTTCTGGTTGAGCGCAAACTCAGTCGGAATATCCATTCCAGGCTCAATGCTTGTACTCATCAGGTTATTGAAGAATACAACCTCGAGATCCTGATCTTCGCCCGTTAGTGTAAGAACACGGTTATTAGTACCGCCTTCTCCAACTACATCATCTTCCCAGCCATCGTTTGGCAGAGAACGGCCGTCTCCGGCTACGATAAAGTACTTATACTCCAGAGTTGTGCCGGCTTCGCCGTCGAACTCATAAGTAATCTGGTAAATACCATCTTCATTTGGTACGAGAGCATCGCCAGTAACTACAGACCAGTCGTTAAAGCCACCACGAACATAAACTTCGTCGCCAACGGCCGGGTTAAAGTTACCCAGCTCTCCCTGAACGCTCATGTCTATATTAAAGGTAACCGCCTGGAAGTTCCCTTCGCCAGGAACTACGGTAATAGCAACCGGAATTACACCAACAGGAGTTGCTGCTGAGTTTGTTGTTATCACGATCTCAGCATTATAGCTACCGCCTTCGAATTCGCTCAGATTAACGATAGCATCGACTCCTACTGATTCGCCCGAGGCAATTGTGCCCTGCGATGGTTCGAATACGAACAGTCCATCTCCTGCATTACCTACCACATTAAGGATAAGATGTGCATCGGGGAATCCGATAGAGGCGTAGGTTGAGGGCTCATTTATACCACAAGCTACAGAAGCAATGTAAGAAGGCGCTGTTTGTCCGGCGCTGTTTGTGCCCGGGAATAAATCGTTACCGGTAGATTCTGCCACAAAAGCTTCTACCACAATTGTAGAACCAGCCGGCACTTCTGCTTCAACCGGTATGGTAATTACAGTTTCATTATTCGATGTTGAAACGTTTACCGGCGATGATGATCCAAGAAGGGTCATATTCGCAAATGTAAACGCTCCTTCGAGCAGATAAACACGCGCTTCTACCGGAAGAGTACCTGTAATTGACTCCAGACCAAACTGCACAGCCGTTACTTCGAAACCACTTTCGATATCGAAATCGGTTAGTGTGTAAGTACGCAGGAAGCTGTTGGCAGCTGTACCAGCGGCACTACCACAACGAACACCGTTTAATGGCTC
>JAIULZ010000112.1 GCA_022565805.1 Balneolales bacterium | reverse complement strand
TATTTTTGCTCCAAGGAAGAAGGCGGGCAAAAGAGTGGTTTTGCAAAGCTTTCTCTTAACTAAAGACGGGCACGAACTCTTTTAAAGGAAGCTCACGGGTATTTGAATCCGGATTACGCTCGAGACTTACCTGCCAGCTCACTTTATCGGCTCTGTAATACCGCCGTTGATAGTAAACGGCTTTATCGTTTATAGTGTACGACATTCGGTCGAAAATAAGCAAAGGCGCGCCCTTTTGAATTTTGAGATAATCGGACTGCACTGCATCTGCAACACATGCATGTATTCTATAAGTACCCCTTAAAATGGGGATTTCATATTCTTCTTCAAAAATTTTAAAAATTGTTTTATCCGCCAAATCGTGATCTGCAATCAGCTGACCATAAAACAAGGGGAGCCAGGTAAGATCGTATGCTACCGGCTCCTCGTTACCAAGCCTTAATCTTTCCAGTTTTAAAACGATTTGACCTGCCTTCACCCCAAGACGGGTAGCGACATCCTCGCTTGCATGCTCTTGGCTCACGTTAAGAACTTCCGACCGGGCTGTTTTTCCCGTTTGCCTCATATCTTCCATAAAATCGGTTAATCGTATCATTTCCGATTCGGTTCTCGTGTTCTTCACAAAAGAACCAATTCCCTGACAGCGATAAATCAGCTGATTTTGTTCAAGCGTTTGCAGGGCACGTCTTACCGTTACCCGGCTTACGCTAAACTTACGGGAAAGCTCAAATTCGGATGGAAGTTTATCGTCTGAGTTAAAGACACCTGCATCGATCCGGTTTTTGAGCCAGGCGCTTATTTGCTCGTGTCTTGGTATGTTTTTAGCGGAAGATTCCATTTTTGAGTATACTTGTATTATTCCTGTATTATTTTTGCACTAAATGTACTGTATACTTTATCTATTATCAAGAAGCCAAAACAATTTCAGGAATTATAAATAGCTTTAATAACTAAAAAATGGCTGATTCAATCTCTTTTCGGAAAGTTACGTAACAAAGGTAACACAGCCAGACAACTTGTATTGACAAGTGCCTAAACAGCTGGTATATTTGTTCCAGACAATACAAGCACAACCAATTTTAACTAACGATTCAAATCATTTTTTTATGCTCGATTTTTTATATCAACCCTGGCCTTGGTATGTAGCCGGACCCATTATCGGTTTAACTGTACCTCTCCTTCTTTTGCTGGGAAATAAAACATTCGGTATCTCAGAAAACCTTAGGCACGTTTGTGCTTCTTGCAATATTGGAAACGTAGAGTTTTTTAACTACGACTGGAAGAAAAACGGTGCATGGAACCTCACATTCCTTCTTGGAGTAATTTTGGGCGGCCTCATCGGTGGTTTCATTTTTGCCAACCCCGAGCCAATCGCACTTGCGGCTTCTACCATAGATGACCTGAGAGCCTTGGGTATTAGCGACTTTTCAGGGTTTGTTCCGTCAGAAATCTTTACCTGGGATGTTCTTGGCAGCGGAGCCGGTCTCGCCATACTTGTTTTAGGCGGCTTTTTAGTAGGCTTCGGCGCAAGGTACGCGGGAGGATGTACATCCGGCCACGCTATATCCGGTCTTTCTGATCTGCAGCTTGCTTCTTTAATTGCAGTTGTAGGCTTTTTTATCGGCGGGCTTGTAATGACCCACTTCATCTACCCTGTTATTCTTCCTTAAGTCATTGCACTTAATGAATTTAATCTTCTATTTTTTCTTATCATGCTATCAATAAAAGACTTTTTCACCTTTTTGTTTGCCGGTATTCTTTTCGGATTTGTTCTTATGAAATCTGAGGTAGTTTCCTGGTTTCGTATTCAGGAAATGTTTCGATTCGATGCTTTTCATATGTATGGCATCATTGGCGTAGCCATTTTTGTCGGTCTTATTTCTATACAGCTTATCAAACGCTTTGGCGTAAAAGACACGAGTGGCAATCCAATTAGTATACCTCCAAAAGATCCTAAGCAGGTGTACCGCTATGTTATCGGCGGAACATTCTTTGGCCTTGGCTGGGCGCTCTTAGGCGCATGCCCCGGACCTATGTTCGCACTTCTTGGAAGTGGTTTAACCATAATGATTATACCCATACTTGCCGCACTTGCCGGTACATACACTTACGGAGCACTTCGTAGTAAGCTTCCACACTAATTAGTTTTAAACCCAAAAGAGGCTGTTGTAACGGAAATTAGCCGGCAATTCTGCCTCAGATCATAACGATCAAACCATATATTATTAAATAAAATAACCCACCAACAAAGGAAAAAACTATGTATTACAAGCAATTTTTTGATGAAAAACTCGCACAGTATTCCTACCTGATCGGATGTCAGGCAACTGGAGAAGCCGTTATTATTGATCCGATGCGCGACATCGACCAGTACATACATGCTGCTGCGAAAGAAAACCTAACGATTACAAAGGCAGTAGACACCCATATCCACGCCGACTACATTTCCGGCCTGCGCGAGTTTGCCGAAAGAGGCGTAAAAGTCTATGGCTCTGATGAAGGCGATGCCGACTGGAAATACGAGTGGCTGATTGGCAGCAATTACGACTATGAGCTACTTAAAGACAATGATGAAATCAAAATAGGAAATATTTCCCTCAAAGCATGGCATACCCCGGGCCATACGCCCGAGCACCTTAGCTACTTTGTAACAGATGGCGCTGCAGCAGATGAGCCCATGGGTGTTGCAACAGGAGATTTTGTTTTTGTGGGTGATGTTGGTCGTCCCGACCTTCTTGAGTCTGCGGCAGGAATGCTTGATGTAATGGAACCATCTGCACGTACTTTGTTTAAATCGGTTCAGGAATTCAATTCTCTACCCGATTATGTACAAATATGGCCAGGTCACGGCGCTGGCAGCGCATGTGGAAAAGCACTTGGCGCCATACCCGAGACAACTGTTGGGTACGAGCGCAGATTTAACAAATCTCTGCTTTCTGCTACCTCAGAAGATAATTTTGTGAAGTTTATTCTGGAAGGTCAGCCCGAGCCTCCCATGTATTTTGCCCGCATGAAGCGAGATAACAAAATAGGCCCCAAAGTGCTTAATGGTTTGCCAAACCCAAGACATCTTGCGGTTGGAGAACTCAAAAAAGTTGCTTCATCTACCGGTAAAGGTACAGCAATTATCGACACACGCGAGAAAGATCAGTTTATAAATGGCCACATACCAGGTTCACTTTTTTCGCCATTGAATAAGCAGTTTAACACAATTGCCGGCTCATACATCGATGAGGACGAAGAAATTTATCTCATTATAGATGAGCATCGCGTTGCTGAAGCTGTAGTTGATCTCATTCGCATTGGCCTTGATCATGTTAAAGGGTTCGTTACTCCCTCTGATCTTAAGCTGTATTCTACTCAGGGCGGCGAGTTAGTTAAGATGGAAACTGCAGACTTTGCAGCAATGGAAGAAGCAACAAAAGCTGGTGATGCCGTAATTCTGGATGTAAGAAAAGCATCTGAATACTCCGAAAAAGCTTTTTCTGATGCTCTGAACATGGCGCATACCCGCTTGTTTAATCGCAAAGATGAGCTTGATGCCTCTAAAACCTATTATGTGCATTGTATGACGGGCGGCCGCTCTTCGGTTGCAACCGCATATTTACGCAGAGAAGGCATAAACGCCATTCTGGTCGACAAAGACTTTAATGCGTATATGAATGAAAAAGCTGCCGTTTAAAAAGCAGTAATTCAGGAAAACATTACTCTCAAAAAAAGGTGTCAACAGACACCTTTTTTTTGGGATTTCTTCTGCCTGCACAAGCTTTGTATATGTTATCTTCAATCAAAAAACGAATCCCGGCAATCGAATGGCTCTCTGGCTACGAATCCCGCTATTTTAAGGGAGATCTTGCTGCGGGTATTACGGTTGGTGTGTTACTCATTCCTCAGGGTATGGCCTACGCCTTAATTGCTGGTCTGCCTGCGGTTTATGGACTTTATGCTGCCCTTGCACCGCTAGTTTTTTACGCTCTTGCGGGCACTTCGCGCCATCTTGCTGTAGGTCCTGTAGCGCTTATTGCGCTTTTAATTGCCTCTACTGTATCTCCGCTTGCTTCAAGTCCGGAAGAATATATTGCGCTAAGTATAACTCTTGCTTTGCTTACCGGAGTAATACAGCTGCTGTTTGGAATTCTGAGGCTTGGGTTTATCGTAAACCTGATGTCGCATCCGGTGCTTACCGGCTTTATTTCTGCTGCTGCTGTGGTTATTGGGTTAAGTCAGTTTCATCACCTTATTGGAGTTAACAGCAGTACCGGGACCCTCCCAGCTGTTCTATATGGTATTTTTACGCAGATTATGTCTGCCGATCCCGCAACTATTTCTATTGGCGCCGGTTCTATTCTTCTTCTACTTCTTCTGAAGCATTTTAGCCCGAAACTGCCTGCCGCTGTACTCGCTGTGGTAGCCGGTATCTTAATGATGTTTTCTTTTCAGCAGTTTCTACCTTCCGTTTCTATAATCGGTAGTATCGACTCGGGTTTGCCATCCTTTATGTTACCCGATTTCAACATGGATTGGATTACAAGTTTACTGCCTATGGCTATGGCTATTGCGCTTGTGGGATATATAGAAGCTGTTTCTGTAGCTAAAGCCATACAGCACAAAAGTAAAGAGTATGAAATAGATGCCAACCAGGAGCTTATTGCTTTAGGCGGTTCAAATATTGCCGGATCTTTTTTCCAGTCTTTCCCGGTTACCGGTAGCTTTTCGCGTACGGCAATCAATTTTAGCACGGGCGGGCACACCCCAATGGCCTCTTTTATTAGCGCGGGGGTAGTCTTATTAACGCTTCTTTTTTTAACACCGGTATTTTATTATCTGCCACACGCTGTTTTAGGCGCCATTATTATCGTATCTGTGGCCGGACTCATCGACTATAAGGCGTTTTTCAGACTTTGGAAACTCGGCCATTACGACCGCTATCTTTTACTTATCACATTTGCGGGCACGCTTTTTTTAGGCATTAAAGAAGGAATTTTAGCAGGCGTTTTTCTTTCTGTAATTATGTTGCTTTACCGCTCTGCCAGACCCAACATGGTTGTTTTAGGAAAAATACCGGGCACCGGCATCTACCGAGATATCCGCAATTACAAAACCGAAAGTATACCAGGCATACTTATGGTTCGCTTCGATGGACCGCTGCACTTCGCGAATGCCGCTTTTTTCAAAAATGAACTTATACGGCTTAGCGCAGAAAATACCGGATTAAAGCATCTCATCATCGATTTAAACGGGGTTAATGATATCGATTCTACCGGGCTCGACGAAATGCTCGAAACCATTCATTATCTCAAAACCGCGGGCATAAATCCACTGCTGACAGAGGCCAAGTTTAGCGTACGTAAACTGCTCAAAAAAGCCACAGAAGATGCTTGTCCGCCATTTTATATGCGAATAGAAGATGCGGTTCATGCAGCCGAAAAAGATGAACTTCACGATTCGGTAACTGCTCAACCCGGTTCAGAAGTCCCTGATAATACGGCTTCAGATAGTGCATCGGCCGGCTCTTTGAAATCCATTATCTATACCGACCGAACCTGAGGCAAACCAAATACGCTGGCCTTCACATATCTAAATTTTAAGTAACAACACCTATGGATCTTCAAATTGCAATTGTTCTTGGCATAATGACGCTCACCATTTTCCTGCTTGTAAGCGAATTGGTGCGCATAGACATCACAGCCATAATTACCATGCTTTTACTAAGCTGGACCGGAGTTCTTAGCAGTAACGAGGCGCTTTCCGGCTTTTCCAGTAATGCCGTAATTGCTATGATCGCAGTTATGATATTGGGTGAAGGTATCGCCAAAACAGGAATGATGACCAGCTTTTCCAAATGGCTGCTGGGGCGCATCGGAAACAGCAAACAGAGAATTTTAGGCGCACTGTCGTTATCTACCGGGCTTATTTCGGGGGTTATCCAAAATATTGGTGCCGCCGCCCTCGTACTGCCCAGCGTTATGGATATTTCCCGCCGGATAAAAGCCTCTCCATCCGAGTTTATAATGCCCATTGGCTTTATGGCCATTATTGGCGGCACATTAACTATGGTGGGCTCCGGGCATCTTATTCTTACAAACGATCTTTTAATTGCCGCAGACCTGGAACCCTACGGTCTTTTTGCCGTTACCCCCGTGGGTTTTGCCCTTCTTGGGGCATCTGTACTTTTTTTTCTGTTACTCGGTAAAATTTTTCTACCTAAAAGAGCCGCAGGAAGCCTGAAAGAAACGAGTCAGGAAAAAATTATGAAGTCTTTTAGCCTGAGAAGTGAATTTAGTGCTTTTGAAATACCTGCCGACTCCCCTCTTTGTGGTAAAACCGTTGAAGAAAGCGGTATTTGGAACAAACATGGAATAAACATACTTGCGCTAAGGTCAAACGGGAAAACTATCTTCGCGCCCTGGCGGCAAACTCCGCTGGAAGCAGGCGCCGTGCTCGCTCTTTATGGGGATGCGGAGGCTGTAAATCGCTTTGCAGAGCAAAATAAATTACTCACTGCAGAAAATACTCCCGGCTTCGACGATCTTAAAGATGCCGCTGAGTTTGGCTTTGCTGAAGTCATTATCCCGTCGAGGTCGGAGCTTGCCGGTAAAACCCTTCGCGAATTTGCCCTTAGAAGACAGTTCGCCGTAGAACCCGTTATTTTATTTAGCAATGGCGAGCGGGTTGAGGAAGATTTTTCCGACCGTAAGCTTAAAGCCGGCGACAGCTTTATTTTATTTGGCTCGTGGGCACACCTGCGCGAAATAAAGCTTAGCGACTCTTTTGTGATGGCCACACCAATTGAAGCAGAAGTAAAAAACAAGTCTAAAACCTTACACGCAGCGGGAAGCTTTATATTGGCAATTGCGTTAGCGATGAGCGGATTCTCTATCGCAATTTCTTTTTTAACCGGGGCTCTGGTTATGGTTCTCTTAAAGGTTATGACCATGCAGGAAGCTTATAAGGCCGTAGAATGGAAAGTTGTTTTCTTGCTTGTTGGCCTTATTCCACTTGGTATAGCCATGCAAAATACTGGTGCGGCTCAGTTTCTTGCCGAAAACGTTATGCGGCTTATAAATGAAGAAAATATACTTTTGCTGCTGTTTTCTGTTGCAATACTTTCTACCGGGTTTTCTCTGGTAATGTCGAATGTTGGCGCGGTTGTCGTGCTTGCGCCACTGGTAGTTGGGATGGCCGTTATTGCGGGGGTAGACCCGCGACCGTTAGTGCTTCTTGCCGCTGTAAATGCCGGTAATTCGTTTATTTTACCAACTCATCAGGTTAACGCTCTTATGATGAGTGCCGGTGGCTACGAAACCAAAGACTATTTTAAGGCCGGTGGTGGAATTACGGCTTTGTTCCTGGTTGTTTCGGTAAAGTTCTTCTACTATTTCTATTTTTAACAGCAGAACATATTAAACTATCTTCAATCAATAATTCTTAAGAAGGCCTTACAAACTGTATTTCTTTTATGATGCCGAAAGCTCACTATATTTACTATACTCTATTAACCCTGATAATTACCTATTTTATGTTTGATATTTTTAAAAATAACACCAATCCACTCGATATCTCATCAGAAGATTTCAAAAAGAAACATGCTCAAAACAGCGGGGTCGTTATTGATGTTCGCACCCTTGGCGAGCATCAGGAAGGTCATTTAGCGATCACAGATAAACAGTTTGATATTACTAATGGTGATTTTCAAAATGCTATAAGCGAGCTGGACAAAAAAGAAACCTATTACTTGTACTGCAGGTCCGGCAACAGAAGCGGTCAGGCCGCAAGAATGATGAAACAGGAAGGCTTCGAAAATGTCTTTAATGTGGGCGGTTTCGATCAGCTTGTGCGCGACGGTTTTGAACCCAAATAACAGATGCTTTACAAAGGTTGATGTTTCTTTTTTGGCTACATCCGATTTTCATCCAAGTTAGTTTCAACCGTATTTAAGGTCTTGTATTCGTAATTGACCGCAGAAAACCTGCATTCAATTTAGTGAATAGGCTATATTTCTTCTCTTGATAGAATTAAAAAATGCCGCCTGATAAATAATCTGGCGGCATTTTTGTTTGTTTTAAGTCCCATTGAGATTAACGGGAAATACAGAATTAAAGATGTTTATCTTAATCCACAGGGAATTCCTTTGCAAATTCGGCTTACGGCATCGTGGCTGTGCAGGCTTTCCATATGCACACAGCGAACCACGAAGTCTTTTACAGAAGGATGAGGATTCAATTTGTCGAACATAAGTCTTGCTGCATCTTCCACGAACTTTTGGTACGCACCATTCAGCTCAGCAAATGCCTGTTCATCTTCTCTCTTTACCATAACCTGTGTTTCGGTCTGCAGGGCATCGCGGCACAAATCAACAAGATCTTCGATGTACATTGTATTACTTAGTTGTACGGTAATATAGGCTTCAGAACGTTGGCTATGCGGGATACTTGCAACTTCGCGTGTTTCTCTTGCATGCTCAGCAAGTTCATACGAACATGGGCATGCGCTGCTATACACGAAATCGAGATGCATAAAGCGATTAATTTCGTCTTTAGCATTCATGCTTGCTTCCAGAGATACGGCATAATACTGATACCCGGAAAGGCCAGAGCGCAGGCTCTCTTTCAAAACCGGATAGTTAAAACTCAGCTTAATAAAGCTTTCTTTGGCATCAAGGTCGGATTTGTACATTTTCAGCACATAGTCGAGAACCTCGGGATGAAAAACTTCATCCTTAAATTTATAAAACGAGCGCATTATGCGACTCATATTAATGCCTTTTTTACCGGCTTCGAGCCCTACAAAACCATCTACGGAGACTTCAAGTGTAAGAAGTTTACCGTCGCGGGTAGGGAAATTAAGCGGCAGGCGGAAATTCGAAATTCCCACTTGTTGAATAGGTACATTGGCCCCCTCAATAAGAGATGCCGGTCCGTTTTGCAGATCCGGAAGAGACTTTTTGTACTCATCGGTAACTACAAATGTTGGGTCGTAAATGCGCTTCAAATTAGATGTAATCATAACGATAATTGGGAAAGTTAGTCTGTATCATTCCAGATATAAAAGTACGTTTGGTTATGATGCAGTATCAAAAGATTTAGTAGAAAAGTTTACCATTAGTGTTTTACGTTTCTTAAATCAGGATTCTAATGACCTCATTTAAAAAATATACTCCGATATTTATGTGATTGTAATCGGTGAACGCATGTAAAACAGAAAGTTATTCAAAATGTACTACTGGTAAATCAGTTAAAATATATGATGAAAAAATAGAGTTAATCAGCTTCCGGATTCCGGCCGGAATTCTGCAAAATTGCGCTCCGTCTCGAAAAGTTTTACAGAAAAAAGACGCGATCCCTTAGATGCGTGTTTTTTAATTTCATCTTCCAGCTCTCTGTAAAAACAAATAACAAGATTTTCGGTAGACGGGTTTATTCCCTCAAGAAAATCAACTTCGATATTTAGATTTTTATGGTCTACTTTATCGGTAATTTTCTCTTTAAGGATGCCTTTCAGAACACCCAGATCTATCACGTATCCCGTATCTTTATCAGGCATACCGCAGACCGTAACCTCCATAACGTAATTATGTCCGTGCCAGTTCGCGTTATTACACTTTCCATAGGTCTCGGCGTTCCATGAATCACTCTTAGCCGGATTGTGTAGTCTGTGCGCTGCGTTAAAATGTATTTTGCGGGTAACGTATACCAAAACTTCAAAAATAATATTATACAATTCAGTTATTTTGTGTAGCGGTAGGATAACATACGTAGTAGAGGAATCATTCATGTTAACTCAACTTCATACATTATCCTGCACTAACAGAAGACTACGCCAGGGCTTCCAGCATCAATGTAAGCTTATACTTTCGGGGATTAAAATTTACTCCCGGCTTTGAATCTTATCCAAAAGTTATTTACAGGCTACTGTTACTGCCGTGTCTCAAAACTAATTTAAAAGCCTTTAACGTTCATCATCTCAAAAAAAATACGCACTACTGCGCACTTTCATAACCTGATGCGCATTGTTCGCCCTCAATTAATTCTGTGTAAGTACTCTCCCCCTTTTAATTTGTCTCCTTATATTGTTTCTCTTTACCACCGTATTAAAAACGGCAGGAAAACCGCATCTCGTAAATCAGAAAAGCGAAATTTACCATTATAAAACGTAACTATTTTGGCCTTTAGTCTTAAAAAGTACAACACATTCGGGATTAATGCAGAAACAA
Source organism: Balneolales bacterium (assembly GCA_022565805.1). Taxonomy (GTDB): domain Bacteria; phylum Bacteroidota; class Rhodothermia; order Balneolales; family Cyclonatronaceae; genus Cyclonatronum. Next base: position 1,789 of record JAIULZ010000112.1, on the reverse strand, counting down.
ATTTCTTCTTTTCCGTTAATGAATCAAATCAAATTAAGCCGTATTTACCCCTTCTGCAAGATTCTGCGCCTCCCGTAATTTTAGGCGGTGGCAGCAATGTGCTTTTTATCGAGGCACCGGAATCCGGCGTACTGCATATTAATATTGGCGGTATTCATGCGCATTCAGAAACAGATACGAACGTTTTAGTTACCGCCGGCGCCGGCGTAGAGTGGACCTCCCTGGTAGAATGGGCACTTAAGCATAATCTGGGTGGCATCGAAAATCTCATCCTTATTCCCGGTCGTTGCGGCGCGGCGCCCATGCAAAATATTGGCGCCTATGGAATTGAGCTGGAGTCTGTTTTTCACAGCCTTAAGGGCTGGCTTATTCCCGAAAGTCGTATGGTAACGTTTTCGAGGGATGAATGCCGCTTTGGCTATCGCGAAAGTATTTTCAAGCATGAACTCAGGCATCAGGTTGTGATAACCGAAATTACGCTGCAACTCTCGAAACCCGGACATCACACTGTAAACACAAGCTACGCGCCCGTTTTGGATGCCTTGAGGCTTTCGGATATTCAATCGCCAAGCATACAGGATGTTGGCCGGGTAGTGCGAGACATTCGAATGCGAAAACTACCCGACTGGAGAGCGTATGGAAATGCAGGAAGCTTTTTTAAGAATCCGGTAATCAGCGATGCTCATTTTAATCAGCTGAAAGCAGAATGGACAGATATTCCCGGTTATCCTCTACCAGATTCTCGGGTTAAAGTGCCCGCGGCATGGCTCATCGATCAGGCCGGTTGGAAAAACCGACGCACGGGCAAAGCAGGAAGCTGGAAAAATCAGGCGCTCGTTATTGTAAATTATGGCGGAGCAAGCGGTCAGGAAATTCTGACGCATGCCAGAAGCATTCGGGACGATGTTCTTTCAAAATTCGGCGTTGAGCTTAAACCCGAAGTTAACTTAGTTGGTCTTTCTAAAGACGAGCAATTTTAACTTACATTCCGCAAAATGGCTTTATAGTTGCTACAGCACAAGTTTTAATCACGGCTACGAAAAAGTGAGCCGAGAGAACAGTGGTCGGTGGTCGAACTCTGAAACGGATTTTTATATCGAAAACAACCAAATTGCGACGACACAGTTGTGGTCTGAGCCGGGTGTTTTTAAAATCAGAATATTGGCGGGGTTTAGATTTAAGCTTAAATCCAATCTCAGAATATATTGCACCTTCGGCGCTTTTTGCCTTAATTGTTTGAATAAATATCATTATCACAACTTTCGCACTTCGCTCTGCGAGCAAAAGAATATTCCGAAAATCGTCGCGCTGATTGCTCATGAGTAATCACTAATTCTAATAACCAATTTCAAATACTTCGTTTTCTTAGGGGCTCTGCTGGGTTTACTGCAAAGCGGCGCTAAGTACGAACACGAAGGGCGCGAACTTTTAGGTGGTAATTTACTTCGTGCCCTATGCGATACCCTTCGTGAGTCTTGGTTCTTTATGGTCTTTAGCTTATTGTATTAGATATATTAATCGAGCTGCGAAGCTTTTATCATTACTATAAAATGATAGTAGCTATTGCACCTGCCGAACTTAGTTTGAATGCAGAGGAGCTTGATTTTTAAATTTTTGATGGAGCTGAGTCATAGATTTGTTTTCTGCACGGAGCGCATCACCCTATAAAAAAAGCGGACGCCTTTTGGTAGACACCCGCTTTTTCAATTTCTGACTGAATTATAAATTTCTACCTTAGCTCAAGTTCCGCAAATAAGGCTTGTAGTTGCTACAATTTGGGATGAACGTT
>JAIULZ010000111.1 GCA_022565805.1 Balneolales bacterium | reverse complement strand
GAGCTATCTCTAAATGGGATAGCTCCTAAATTATTTTTTAGTCGGTTTGTAGTGACAGACTAAATTATTTCAAACTTCTTACTTTGTATGTACGTAAGAAATTTAATGGACATAATCATGACTTAATCAAGCTATATATTGGATTTAAGAAGTTTTTTTAAATCCTCTATAAAATTGAAGTAGCAGGCATCTTAGTTTTACTTTTTTGGGTGCTCATTCGAATTAAAATCATTCTCATTTTTTGGAGCAACAAAGCCCATGAATTATCTTCTTTCAAAATCGTGTGCACAGATTTCTGTTTTTTCCGCGCTGATACTCATTTTTATTTTTTTTAGCAGTCCAAGCGCCGCTAATAACCAAACCACAAGCTCCACCGATTCTTTTGTGGTTATCATTACTATAGACGGGTTTTCTGCAGATGATCTTTGGAATGAATCCATTTCGATACCAACTATCCGTAAGCTGGCCGGAGAGGGAAACTGGTCGAGCGGGATGCAGACAATAAATCCCAGTCTTACCTGGCCTAATCATTTAGCCATCGTGAGCGGACTCCCCGCTTTGGGCCATCAGCTTATATTTAACGGGAAAATCGAGTTTGAAGGCAGCATCCCATTCAACTTTTCCGCTCATCCCGAAAAAGACCGCTTAACACCGGCTACCACCCTATTCGAAGCAGCACATAATGCCGGTTTACGCACCGCGGCAATCAACTGGCCGGCAACGGTTGGGATGGAAAGCATACACGATAATTTCCCGGATTCGCCAGACCCGGTCGGACACATGAGCGAAGATTTGCTCTGGGATTTATTTGATGAGGATATCCTCGACGATATGACAAGCTTCGGATTTTGGAGAAACAACCGGGAACAACGAGACGAAATCTGGGTGCGCGCCGCAGAGTTCCTGATTGATAACCGAATGCCGCACCTCCTCGCCCTGCATCTGTTAAACGTAGATCACACACAGCACAGAACCGGACGCAGCTCCGAAGATTCCCGCGCCGCGATGGAGCTTGCCGACCGACATATTGAAATGATTTATGATGCGCTCAGCCGAAACGGTATTATAGACGATACCACCATCTTTTTGCTTTCAGATCATGGTATGAAAGACACGCCGAATGCGTTTTTGCCCAATCAGATGCTGTTTGAGAATAATTTACTGCATTATGATCGTGATGGAAATATAGAATCGGGTGTTGCGCAGGCGCATTCTGTTGGAGGCTTTGGAATGGTTTATTTCGACCATCGCGCCACCAAAGAAGAAAAAGAGCTCGTTTATAACATGCTTCGCGATCATCCTTCTGTTGAAAGGGTTGTGCAGCAGGAAAATTTCGCAGATTACAAGCTACCTTCATCCGAGCTGAGCCACGTTGGCGAGCTTGCTTTTTTTTCGAAACCCGGTACCGCAATCAATATTGCAGGAGGCTTTTCTTCGGAGGTTCACAGCAATTTTATAGTACAAAGCAGAGATCATGATTTCCCGCTTGCTCATCACGGTTTTTTAAATGATTGCAACTGCATGAACGCGCTCTTTATTGCCTATGGCCGGGAAATAGACAGCGGCAGCACTTCTGGTTTAACCGATATTACCCATGTTGCGCCAAGCGTATCCTATCTGCTTGATTTGCCCTTCATTAATAACAATGAGTCGGTTATGTTCCTTATTTTAGATAAACTGAGCCACGATAACTGAGGCAGAAGCTCTGGTTTCATTTGTAATGACATCACAATAAAATCGAACCTAACGTATTGTCAAAAATACCGGTTTTTCATCCGAGAAGTTAGTTGCAGCACGCTAATTTGACGAACCAAAGACGTAGCATATCATGAAAAGCTTCAGGAATTTTATAAAAAAGGGTCTGCCCGTTATTGTGCTAATTATGGCGGCCGCGCTGATTCTTTCCCGGGTCATTTCACCAGATCGGGAAACGGCGCAGGAAGTCCCCGAAGCCGAAATTCGCATTCATACTTCTGAAGCTCTCTCCCATATCGGCACCGCAACCGAAGTTTGTGGCCCATTGGCTCAGCTTAGCCATGCCACAAATTTACGAGGAGAACCAACTTTTCTAAACTTTGGAAGAGCGCATCCAAATCAAGAGTTCACCGCTGTAATCTGGGAGTCTTCTGTCCCTAATTGGCTTAACTCCGGCCTTACCCATCCCAAGCTGAAATATGCAGCCGATGAAAGCATTTACTGTGTTACCGGCAAAATTGAAGAACATCGCGGCGGCGCTCAGATTGAAGTTTTTTCACCGGAGCAGATTCAAAGAATGAGGTGATCTAAGGAGGTTTTGCAAAGCCTTCGATTAAGTGATAGTTGCATTAAAACCCAACAAAGTGTTAGGGGTGTTTGAAAAACGGACACTTCGTTCATTGATAAGCCGCGAATGTATTTCGACAACAACGGCAGACCGATCACAACTCGTTTGAAAAAAGTATGTTAAAGAAAGATTCAGTTATTAAGAATAACTTGACGACTGACACAGATGGCAGGAATTGTGAGCTTTTTAGACGATTATTTCAGCGTAATAATCGGTAAAAATCAAAACAAAAAATAAACGATTATGGCAGGTACATTTTCTCAGATTTATATACAAGTAATTTTTGCCGTAAAAGGTAGAGTAAGCCTAATTAATGCAAGTTGGGAAGAAGAGCTTTACAAGTACATTACTGGAATAGTGACGAATAAGTAACAAAAGCTTTTAGCGATAAACGGAATGCCAGATCATATACACATTTTAATCGGTATGCGACCCTCGTGTTGTTTATCGGATTTGGTAAGGGAAATTAAGAAAGCTTCCAATGAATTTGTAGATCAAAAAAGGTTTTCAGAATTCAGGTTTCAATGGCAAGAGGGCTATGGTGCTTTTTCGTATTCGCATTCTGCATTGGATGATGTCATTAAGTACATTCAAAATCAAAAAGAACAACATCGTAAGAGAACTTTTAAACAAGAGTACAAAGAATTTTTGACCAAATATCAAATAGAGCACAAAGATGAATATTTGTTCCAATGGATTGAATAAAACCCTGATAGATAATGTATAAACGTGCAATCCCTTCGGGAATAATCCCAAAACAGACCCTGAAAGGGTCACATGTTTATAGAGACAAACATCCCTTGAATGGATACGACCCCGACGGGGTCGCATATCCTTGAGCAATTCTTATCTACAAACATGCAATCCCTTCGGGATCAATCGCAAAACAGACCCTGAAAGGGTCACATGTTTATAGAGACAAACATCCCTTGAATGGATACGACCCCGACGGGGTCGCATATCCTTGAGCAATTCTTATCTACAAACATGCAATCCCTTCGGGATTATTTTCCGACCGGGCTTTTTCTGTAAAGCTCAACTACAATAATCAGGAAACTTTGGGGCCAGCACCTTTAATTGCATCGCTGCTCTCGGCCTCGTATTTCTTGAAATTATTCGTAAATAAATTTGCAAGTTTTTTGGCCTGCGCATCATAAGAATCAGTGCTTTCCCAGGATTTTCTGGGGATCAAAATAGAATCATCAACTTTTGGACAATTAACCGGAATCTTGAAACCAAAAACTTCATCATCTACAGTTTCGGCATCAGATAGAGAGCCATCCAAAATAGCGTTCACAATTGCTCTGGTGCTTTTCAAGTCAATTCTGCGGCCTTCACCGTAAGGTCCGCCAATAAGGCCGGTGTTAATTAACCACGCCTTTGAATTATGCGTCTTCATTTTTTCGGCAAGCATTTCTGCATAGCGGGCAGGTGGCCAAACCAGAAAAGCCGCGCCAAAACAGGCCGAAAACGTAGCTTGTGGCTCCGTAACGCCCATTTCAGTTCCCGCAACTTTTGCCGTATAGCCGCTAATAAAATGGTACATAGCCTGTTCGGGAGTCAATCGGCTAACCGGCGGAAGCACACCAAAAGCATCGTAAGTAAGAAAAATAATGTTCTGAGGATGTCCGGCTTCGCACGGTATTTTGGCATTTGGTATATGCTCTATTGGGTAAGCAGCCCTTGTATTTTGGGTGATGCTTACATCATCGTAATCGACTTTTCGGGTCAGAGAATCGTATTTAACATTCTCAAGAACCGTACCATATTTAATGGCACCGAAAATCTCGGGTTCTTTATCCTTGCTAAGACCGATTGCTTTAGCATAACAGCCGCCCTCAATATTAAACACGCCATCTCCGCTCCAGCAATGTTCATCATCACCTATTAATTTACGTTTGGTATCGGCAGAAAGCGTTGTTTTACCAGTACCGGATAAGCCAAAAAACAGAGCTACATCCCCTGCATCCCCTTCGTTTGCAGAGCAGTGCATAGATAGCACATCTCTTTTGGGCATCAGATAGTGCATTACCGTAAATATGCCTTTCTTCATCTCACCGGCATATTCTGTTCCCAAAATAATCATGGTGTTATTTTTGAAATTAACGTCTACACTGGCATCGGAGGTCATGCCTTCGGTAAAGGTATTTGCAGGGAACTTTCCGGCATTAAACACCACAAAGTCGGGCTCACCAAAATCTTCGAGCTCTTCCTGAGTCGGACGAATAAGCATATTTTGCATAAAAAGCCCGTGGTACGGCCGCTCACAAATAATTCTTACTTTCAGACGAAATTTAGGATCCCAGCCAGCGAAACCATCAACCACATAAAGACGCTCTCTTGTATTCAAATAGTCGACCGCTCTTCTGTGATTAATCTGATAGGTATGCACATCCAGCGGAATATTAATATCTCCCCACCAGATTTTTTCGTCCATCCCATTGTACTTTACCACCCGCTTATCCGCAGGACTTCTGCCGGTTCGTTTGCCAGAGCGTACAACCAGCGCTCCCGTATCGGTAATAACAGAGCCGGGATCGTACATAACAGCATCTTCGTAAAACTTCCCCGGCGCAGGATTTCGAATAATATTTTTTACTGTTATTTCATGTTTAGAAAGATCAAAAGTTTGTACAGACATAATGAAGTAGGTTTGTGGGAAGATATGTATCAGACAGTGTATTGTTAGAACCCTGCCTGGCTTTTACCTTCCCTGATTTGAAATAATAAATAAATTGAAGAATTGATCTAATGCATACCCCGCGAACGGGCAGGGTGCTTTTAAATAATTATAACTGCCTTTTATATGAAATTAATAAACCTTGCTTTTACGAAGCCTTTCTTTTAATTGTCGTCTTTTGCAGATCAAAAAAATTAATATGCTCCATTCCGAAAACCCCGGAATTTCGATTTAATATTTAACCTTCCATAGAAAACGGTAACTGAGAAAGGTTCTCTAAGCTTCTGTTTAATCTTTTACTGGTTTAAAAATCTAAAGTAGAATAAACGTACACAATCATGTGCCTTATCTTAGCCTAATGAACGGAAATTCTGGCTTTGACAAGAGCCCCATAAGACCAAAAAAGCGCTTTTCTATTTATTTAAAAATTTCTTCAAAAGCGCCTTTTATTAAAGCACGTCAATAGGTGCCCTGGAAAAAATGCCGGATACAGAAAAGTGTAGTTTTACTTCCTGATGTTTAAACCTCATTATTTTTCAACTACAACAAACTATCGCTTTCTGAAAATTAAACAGAATTCGATTTGCGAAGTTGTAGCTTTCAAAACAACTCAACAAAGAATAACCCAATGAGCATAACTCTTTGAAGATTCTAACTTTCATTTAGGGTTCAAATGTTTTAATAAACACATTTTTGTGCATCGCTAAAGATAGAATTTTTAAAGGCAACTTCTATCCTTAAACTTAAAAAAAACGCTCTGCGGAATACAACCCTTTCCTGTTGATTTTACTCCACAAGTAATCCTGTTCTTGTATACGGGAATGTGCAGCTTTAGCAGTATGTTAACAGGTTTGGCATGTAGCCTACAGAATATTCCTGAATTTTTCTTGCACATAAATGACTACCCAATGCATAGCAATTCCTCTACCTATTTTTGCTTCAGTACAGTTTGGTACATTATTCTTATTACTATTCTTTTTTTGGGTTCATCGTTTTTCACTTCATGCGCACCTAAACAAGACACCTACAGCCACTATCACGAAAGAATGCTTGCCATTTTAGATAGTATTGTTACCGATGCCCGCCAAAATCCGCTGCCCTATTTTCATGCCAATGCCTTTCGCGTTGCCTACGTAGATTCTTTGCAGCAAGCCAACCCCAATGTTCCCATGCTGCAGTACAATTATGCGCTCGAGCTCCAAAACTCAAGAGATATCGAACTATCTATTCCGGTTTTACAGCGACTTGGTCAATTTACCTTCGACCGGCAATCGCAGCGAATGATTAACGAAGCGCTGGCCATCAGCTATCTTCGCATGGCCGAGCTGAGCAACTGCATACAGAATTACACGCCTCAAAACTGTATTCTCCCCTTTGCCGAAGAAGCCATTCATGCCGACACATCCTACATCCGAATGGCCATTCGTACACTCGAGCGACTGCTAACCGATCATCCGGACAACTACACTTGGCGATGGATGTACAATATTTCTCATGTCGCAAACGGAACTTATCCCGATTCGGTACCCGCAGATTGGCTTATACCAGGCCTCGATCAAGTTGAAGAGCTTCCCCAAAACTTCGCATATCCCGTTTTTACGGATGTGGCGATGGAGGCCGGCGTTGCCGACAATCGAATTTCGGGCAGCAGCTGCGCCGAGGATTTTAACGGCAACGGCTTAACCGATATCTTTGCCACTTCCTACGGCCTGGATGAAAACGTCGTTTTTTACACGATGAATGAAACGACCGGAAACAACACTTCTCGACCTCATTTTACCGATCGAACTACCGAAGCTGGTCTCGATGGGATTATGGGAGGTCTCAATCTGGTTTGCGCAGACTTTTTTAATAATGGCCATACCGACGTGCTTGTGCTCCGCGGCGCATGGCTGTCTGAGCAAGGCGAGCATCCCAACTCACTGCTTAGAAACAACGGAAACGGCACCTTTACCGACATCACCATACCTGCCGGGCTACTCGAATTTGGCCCGACACAGGTTGCGGCTGTGGCCGACATCACCCTAAACGGATACCTCGATATTTTTATCGGCTATGAATCGGCTTCGCCCTGGGCCGGGGTTTTCAGCGGGGATGATACGGCAAAAAGATATCCTTCCGCTCTTTTTTTGAATCAGGGTGATGGCACTTTTAGCCGATTCGAATCCCTCAATGGATTTACAGCCGACGTTTTTGTGAAGGGCGCCGCATGGGCCGACATCAACAATAATGGATTTCCGGATCTTTTTATTTCTGTGATGGGGGGCGATAATCTTCTTTTTGCCCATCGGGGACTCGATGAAAACGGCCTTCCGATTTTTGAAGAATTGGCCAAAAGTGCGGGAGTTCAGCAGCCACAGTTTAGCTTCCCGGCCGGTTTCCTGGATGTAAACAATAACGGGCTGCAAGATTTGCTGGTGGTAACTTACGATGTGCGATACATCAATCGAGTAGCGGAAGATGTGAGCCGCGAAAGACTCGGAAAAGAGCCCGTTTCAGAATTTTCCCGGCTGTTTTTGAATAATGGCGACGAAACCTTTACCGACGCTACGGATCAATTCGGCCTCAACAAGGTTACTTTTGGGATGGGTGCCAACATCGCCGACCTTACCAATAACGGCTTCCCGGATATTTATATCGGAAACGGGGCGCCGGATTTAACTTCCATTATCCCAAACCGGCTTTTTCTGAATGAAGCCGGCATCGCCTTTCATGAAGCTACCGCGCTAAGCCGAACCGGACATCTCCAAAAAGGTCACGGCGTAAGTATGGCCGATTTTAACCAGGATGGACTCATTGATATTTATACCGTACTTGGCGGCGCAGTAGAAAGCGATTTTTACCACAACGCGCTTTTCATAAACGAGAGCGCCCCAAGTCCGTTCCTCATTGCAGAACTTCGGGGTTCGGGCGCAAACAGACAGGGAATCGGCGCGCGCATTCAGGCCGTTGCAAGTCTGTATAGCGAGAACGGAGAGCAGCTGAGCAGCAGATCTATTTACCGAACTATTTCGGGCGGAGCTTCCTTTGGCCAAAACAACCTGAGCGCGCATTTCGGGCTTCATCCATCGGGATTTGGAGCCGAATTCTCAGACGCCCGGGATCTTACTACAGCCATAGACAGCCTAATCATAAGCTGGCCCGACCCGGAGGCGCCTATTCAGATTATAACAAACCCAGACCTGAATCAGCGCTTTGTAATTGAGCAACCTTAGTAAACTGAAATTTACTATCGAATAAGCGTTCACCTATCCGGCTTCACAAACAAGATAACGGAGCGCAAAATTTTCGTTTTTTTAGGGTGATGCGGTTCTAATTCGAAGAGTGCATAATGCCCGATTCGTTTTCTTCGGTGATGTTTTTGAGCCATTCAAACATGATGCGGTAGGCTTCGTTTCGTACTGGCTCTCTCGATAAAATCAGATCGTGCATACCATCGCGCACCTCGGCAAACTGTAAATTGGGGCTACTAATTTTTTTTCCACGCTCCACGATATGCTCCACATTTAGTACGGCATCACCGGCAAAAATCTCATCGGCCCAAACATTATCTGGTACGGTTTTGTCGGAGTGCATAATAAGTACGGGCACATCAATGCGAAGACCCGAGGCCACTCTTTGGTGCCCCTTATGAATGGCACGAACCCAGCCGTACGTTACCGGAACTCCCTCGGTTTTCCAGTCCCGGTTAAAATCCCATTCGCCATCCTGACCAGCGTAAATACTTCGACCGTAGTAAGAAACCTCATCATCGCCACCGGGTAAAAGAGCATCCGGGCGGGAAGCGCCTCGCCAGCTAACGAGCGGAAGCATCACATTTCTCATAAAAAAGCCCATATTAAACTCATAAAACGGACTGTTCAGCAATAAAGCATCGAAAGGCATGCCGTTTTCGTGATCAGCGGGGCGGTCTGCCGCGTACAGCGTTGTGATGAGTCCTCCGGTCGAGTGTCCGATCAAAACAATACTTTCGGCACCGGCATCACGAATCACTTCAAGGGCAATATCCAGATCTGCATAATATTCGGTAAGGTCGCGAACATTCGTCAGCTTTTGATGCTCCCGATGCGATCTGCCGTATTTACGCAAATCAACCGCATAAAAATCGAAACCCTCATCATTAAAGCGGCTGGCTTTTTCTTCCTGAAAAAAATAGTCATTAAACCCATGAACGTACAAAACCGCGCGAGAACTTGTTTCCTGTGGATCTACCAGACGTCTAACTAGCGTAACAAAAACTTCGCCCTCGTAATCTGGAGGCATTTCGAAGGTTACGGACTCAAATGGCGCGCCGAGCACATCCTGCTGCCACTCAAAATCTGCATCCGAACCGGCGACAGGCTGCGCAGATACGGGAGCCATTATGGCGGCAAGCAAGCCAAGCTTGGCCAAACCCCAAACAAACATTTTGCCGCCACCGCGACTATGCGTATAGCCCGCCAATGCAGAGCGAAATTTTCTCCACAGAAACATCATAAATTATATCGTTACACTCTTTAATTATGTACAATCAGAAAGCTTTTCTGAACCTTTAATTAACATTTTTTAGATTTGAAGAAATCAGCTTTCGGGAATGATCTGCTTTTCTGCCAGCACAAAAACTACGGTTTCTACACCCTCTTCATCCAGTAAAAAAAGCTGATTGTCTCTAACCACATATGCTTTACTACGGTTAAGAGCATCCATATAGGCGACTTCTACATCCATATTTTCGTTTTCGCACATCATTTTAGTGGAAGCAATATTGCCCAGTCTAAGTTCGCCTAATTCGCCAAAGGCAAAAGACCCGGTAAACTGATTACAGCCCGCATTCCCATAAATCCGGCTTTCCTCAGAATCGAAAGTAATGCCCGGTTCGGCATTTCTGGTTTCTGCAAGACGAATTTGCTCGCTGCCAATACGCACCAAATCCCAGGTTTTATCGGCCGGACTATAGGCCTCTTCAGACAAAGACCCATTCGCGGCATATTGATCTCCGCCCTCTTGTCCACAGGCTGCAAATAAAACTGCAGCAGCAATTAAAAAATAAAAAATGCGGAATTTCATTGGTTAAAGGACCTTTCTGATATTAAAGTTGATTTTTGAAACTGAATGCTCTCTACTGCATACGAAGCACATATTGATCGGCGAGGTCTCCTGTAATCCTACGCCCTTCCATATCGAGCTGAACCACATAATTTTCACTTATAAAATAATGTGCCGGCCTGTTTTCAAGCCCAAGCAAAATAATTACGTTCCCCGATTCGTCCCAAACATAGGAGCCTTCTGTAGTGTACACATTTTCGACATCATCTTTCCCAAGATAGCGGGCAGATAGCCTAAATGTTTCGTTTTCGCCTATCACGAGCTCCGTATCGATACCCTCGCAATCTGCGCAGGGCGTAATTCCCTGATAGGTGCCTCGATAGTCTAAAGAAGTACGCGCATTATGGTCGGAATCCACATAAGCATGATAATCGGGCGCTTCAGACTCTGCCGTAGTTTCATCCGAGCGTTCGGTTCCGCACGACACCATAAAAAGAAGAATCGAAATCGGAATACAAAAGTGTTTTAAAAGAAAATTCATTCGAGAGAACATTTTATTCATAGATAATTACATGGGGAATAACGGATTAAATTCAGAAAAAATTACCACAAATCTTTCCCCCAGCCAAAGCTACATTTTTCCAGAACCAAAAATACAAAGGGCTTTAGTGGGCGCAAAGTTTAAAAAGTTTGGGTGGAGGGTATGATGAATTATATTTGTAGATAAAAATAAATTGTTGCAGTTCAAAATCAGGCAATCATGAATACCTTCCATCTTCTAATTATTTATCTGCTTCTGCTATCTCACACTTAAACCACCTCAAGTCCAGATGTTTGCCGAGATTATAATTCTGAGCATACTGTTAGCATGATAAGAGTACTGCTAAGCGACAGATATGAATCACTTCGGGCTCGAGGCGGGTACCAAAATGTTACTATGGAAGAAGTGACGCATTTACGCTGGCCGGAGCATGAAGCGGTATGTTTACAACTTTCTGAAAGAGAGTTTTACCAAAACTCTGACATGGATATTGAGGTGAGTTACTTTAAATCTTCAAACAGGTATTTTCTGGTAACCTTTTTTAGAGATACAATTCCTCCCGAAGACGGGCTGAGTTTCGTGTCGGCTCCAAGTGCTGCTATTTTAGTTTTGGATGAAAACTTCGAGGTTGTGCATGGGTTATTTCTTTAGCCTGAATGTTTGAAAAGTATAAAGATCGTCATGTAATAGACTCGGGTTGCATATTGTATCATGTATTTATATCTACGGAAATTAATTACAGAATTTTCCAGACAAAGTAAGTTTAAACGATCATGATCTCTACGACAATCAATCTAAGTCTGCGATATACAATGATCCTCACGATCATTGTTTTGATTAGCACAACTCTTTCAAAGAACGCTTTTTCTAAGACTTTCGGAAATACATGCCCTGAGGCTCCCCACGCTACTCTTTCGTTTTTAGAGGACTTTCTGGAGACCAGGTATAATGAGCATGCCAAAGACCTTTTTGGACTTGAGCTTTCTGAATTATCCAATCCGATACTGCTTACAAACAATAATCCGGCGCATGAGTCCTATTGCGAACAAATAAATAACGCATATCCATTGTTGAGCAGTCGTGGGGAAACAAACTTCTTCAAGGCAGGACAATACTTTATTGCAATAACCTATTCTGTCTGGGAAACAGATATTCCAGACTCGTACTCTTATACGATAGAAATTTATAATGATCAGCTCGAAAGCCTTGGTTTTCATATGTTTATAAGTAACTTGTGAGTTGGCGTAATGAACCCTTAAAATCTATCTATGTTATAATTCTGGTTTTGCAAGCTGTTTGATTAGCTAAATCTGAGCTTATTGGATGGGATGGGGAAGGCTGTGGTAGCGATCCTGTCGATCCCGGCGAACTCGGCGGCGACGATGGAGTAGGCGACGACAACCCGGGCGGTGGCGACCACGACCACGACGAAGGCTTTGCACCC